>JAISEJ010000022.1 GCA_031264155.1 Tannerella sp.
GCGGGCGTCTTTTTTTGTTTTATGTGGGTATTCATCCCGAACCGCGTCATTCCGGCGAAAGCCGGAATCTTCCGATTTATATTGCACGCGGGATGGTTTTGTGCATAGCTTCACGCTTGCGGCTGGATGCCTGCCGGTGTCAGCCTGTCATGCACAAAACCAGGCTACGCGCAGTATAACACGGGGATTGCGGGTCAAGCCCGCAATGAAGGGCGCCATTCTGCTTGCAGTACTCATACAAAACGTTATAGAACCTTTTTTTGTGTGATTTGCATAAAAATAATTAAGCAGTTATTTTCATATCGCAGCTATGAATGTTATCTTGAATTATGAACCCGAGTTCGATGTCAGCAAAGTCCTCCGGGCAATGAGGCAGGTTTTATACGGTATGCGGGCTGAAATTGCGGGCTGAGAATAGATGTAGAAAGGCGTCCGTCAATCGTAGAGACGCGATGCATCGAGTCTCTACGCCGTACCTGTATACAAATTTATGCCGCACATAGTATAAATATGTTCGCGATTTTTTGTTCCTTTAAAAGTAATTATTAAATTTGCGGCATATAATGTTACAATATGAAAGCAGATTATCAGGCGGCGGCGGATTATATATCGTCGAAAACGGGCCGGACGCCGGAAACGGGGATTGTGCTGGGTAGCGGGCTTGGTGCGCTGGCGGACAGGATCGGGGATGCGACGGTGGTTCCTTACCGCAATATTCCCGGTTTCGTGCACTCTACGGCTATCGGGCATAAAGGGAATCTTATTTCGGGGACGCTGGGCGGAAAACAGGTGCTTGCCATGCAGGGACGGTTTCACTACTACGAGGGATATTCGATGCAGCAGGTGACGTTCCCGATACGTGTTATGAGACGGCTGGGAGTGAAAAACCTGTTTGTATCGAATGCAGCAGGCGGGATTAACAGTACATTTAAGGTTGGCGACCTGATGATTATCCGCGACCATATTAATATGTTGCCGAATCCGCTTATCGGGGAGAACGACGATACGTTTGGTACACGCTTTCCCGATATGACGCGCACGTATGACCGTGAGTTTATACGCCTTATGGAAGAGATTGCCGCCTCGCACGGCATAGGCCTGAAGAAGGGCGTCTACGTCGGCCTGACGGGGCCTTCGTTCGAAACGCCTGCCGAATATGCCTTTTACGGCCGGGCGGGAGGCGATGCCGTCGGGATGAGTACCGTGCCGGAGGTGATCGTCGCCCGCCATGCCGGAATGCGCGTGTTCGGCATGTCGGTTATAACGAACGAAGGGTATCATTTCGATGACGATTTTGTAAATGACGGAAATGACGTCGTGAAAGCGGCCGACCGGGCGGCGGAAACGATGAGCCTGCTGTTCGAGGAACTTGCCGTTAGAATCGGATAAAAATAATTACAGTATATGAATAAAAAGCAAAAATTAGTAAAGGAGATTATTAAGAATGTCCATAAAGACATGACGGATGAAGAACTGATACGTCTCATCCTCGACAGTAAGATTTCGAAGAAGGAGAGCGACAGCGATTCTTTCGGGGCGAGGGCGGCCGACGCCCTGGCCGGGTTTGCAGGCAGCTGGGTTTTTGTTATCGGTTTTGCGGCTGTTCTTTTGGTATGGATCATTATCAATGCGGTTATCCTTGTCGGGCAAAAGGCCTTTGACCCGTATCCGTTCGTTTTGCTGAACCTCGTATTGTCGTGTGTGGCTGCTACGCAGGCGCCGCTGATTATGATGAGCCAGAACCGGCAGGAAGCGAAAGACCGCAAGCGCGCGGAAAATGATTACATGGTTAATCTCAAAACCGAAATTATTATTGAAGATATTCATCATAAATTAGAGCAGATCATCGCCAAACAGAAAGAAGCGGGAAAACGGATTGATCCGGATTGATTTTGTTTCGGAGATATTTTGAGCATTTATGCGGTTGTAACACAATTTTATTTAAAAAAATAATGAACAGAAAAGTATTTGTAGTAGGGACAGGAGTGTCGGGGCTGGTTGCCGGGATATACGTGCAGCTGGCAGGGTTGGATGTAGAGATGTTTGAATCTCATTCCGTTGTAGGAGGAAACTGTACGGGCTGGAACCGCCGGGGATTTCATATCGACGGATGTATACAGTGGCTTACGGGCACCAAGCCGGGAACGGGTATTAATGCGATATGGAGGACATGCGGATCGTTGAGTGACGAGGTGCAGATCTATAACACGGAAAAGATTGCATCTACCGTCTATGACGGCAAGACGTATCATTTGTATTCCGATTTGAACAGGACAAAGCGTGAACTGTCGGCCATTTCTCCCGAAGATAAGGTTGCCATCCGGCGACTGATAAGGGATATTCGGCGATTTCAAAACCTTAATGCTCCGATACGGCGACCGTTTGAGCAGATGAATCTGCTTGACATACTGCCACTGGTCTGGAAAGTTCTCCGTTCCGGGAAACCGGAGAAAAAGACGGAACGGATGACGATTAACGATTATCTGGGCGAGTTTAAATCGCCCGTCATACGTCAGTTGCTATCCTGTATTTTTCCTGTCGTAATGCCGGTTTATACACTGTTTTACTCCCTGGGGATAAGGACGTCGGGCGACGGCGGATGGCCGATGGGCGGATCGTTCGAATTTGTGAAAAGGATGCAGAGCTGTTTTGAGGATTCGGGCGGCACGATACACTGTAACGAAGCGGTTGACAGGATCATCGTCAAGGACGGCAAAGCCGTAGGTATTCGGCTGAAGAACGGCGACCGGGAGATTTTTGCCGATTATATAATTACGGCTGTAGATGCGGATATGCTGCTGAACCGGCTTCTGAACGCTCAATATCCGGATGAGTTTTTCAAACGGCGTTTTGACGAATCGCATAATTACATGCTTTTAACCGGAACGTACGTCGGACTGGGCGTTGCGGCCGACCTTGGCGCATATCCTCATAATGTTTACGTCCAGCCTGAAAAGCCGTTGCGCATAAACGATACCGAACTGCGGTTTTTCAATGTTAAACTGTATAATTATGACCCGAAGTTTATCCGGAACGGGAAAACGATTATGACCGTTCTGTTGACCGAAAATGAATTTGACTACTGGAAAACGCTTAAAGAAAGTTCCGAACAGGAATATGTGCGGGAAAAAGAGCGTATCGCCGACTGGGTGACCGGAGGGATTGTACGTGTCTTTCCCGAACTGGAGGGCAAAATCGAAATGTCGGACGTTGCGACGTCCCTTACATTTAATAAATATTGCAACTCTTATCGCGGTTCCTATATGTCGTTCATACCTTATGGCCATGTAAAGAAACGGATTCATAAAGGAACAATCGACGGCATCAAAAATCTTTACGTTGCGGGACAGTGTACGTTTCCGGCAGGAGGAATGCCGTTAGCCGCATTGTCCGGCAGATTTGCCGCCCAGCGACTGTTGACGGCGGAACAAAAGGTGAATGGAAAATGAATGGGGATCCGAAACTTTATGATTTGCTGGAACGGCTGAATATCGGGTTCGAATATATCGAACATCCTCCGGCTCCGACTATAGACGTGGCGCGTCAATACTGGGCCGGACATGAGGCTAAACACTGCAAAAACCTGTTTTTCCGTAATCACAAGGGGAACCGGCATTACCTTGTGATTCTTGATTGCGACTGTGACATGGATATTCATGCGATAGAAAAACTTTTGCATCAGGGAAAACTTAGTTTCGCTTCCGCGAAGCGGATGCTCGAACATCTCGGCGTGACGCCCGGTTCGGTCACGCCTTTCGGTCTTATTAACGACACGACACATCAAACGCATGTCTTTATAGATAGAAACTTGCAACAGGCACATCGTTTGAGTTTTCACCCATGTATAAACACTGCGTCGCTTATCATATCGCGTGAAGATTTTATCCGTTTCCTTGACTGTACAGGCAATGCTTATGAATGGACGGAACTGTACTCCGGGCGACAGTGAAGTTTCTTATCAATAAGTTCGATATTCTACGAAGGTTTCTTCGGTATCAAATTATACGCGATCAGTCCTGCGACAGGATTTCTGATAAAATTGGCAAAACAACGGTGTCGGTTCTATTTGACAGACATTTTTCAGTAAGTCATTGACCGTCTTATAATACGAATATCCGGATATTTATTTTATATTCGGTTTTTCCAGGCCATAACCTTTTATCCGGTCTTCGCGTTTAAGCAATAACGCCGTGCATAGCGCTAAAAGGCCGAAGCAGGTGAAAATGATCATCGGAAGCGTGTAATCGAAACGGCTTGAATCTCCTTCCGTTATTGTGCAGTATTTGTCGAGAACCCATCCTATCAACAACGGGACGAGACTCAGTCCTATGTTTTGCACCCAGAAAATCAATGCGTATGCCGTACCGAGTTTGTTTTCCGGGATAATTTTAGGTACGGAGGGCCACATGGCGGAAGGGACAAGGGAAAAAGCGATTCCCAGAAATATCATAAGCGCGGACGCGAACCACCAGATGTTTAATGCCGGCAACGAAAACATGGCATGTACGGCAATCAGCATTGCCGAGCCGATGATCATGATTGTTGCTCCTTTTCCTTTTTTGTCGTATATCCCGCCGAAAAGAGGCGTCAGCAAAATCGTCCCGAACGGGAGTATCGCCGGAATGTTTCCCGCCAGTTCGGGAGCAACATGATATTTATTAATCATTAAGGATGTTGCGTATTTGAGGAAGGGGAATACCGCCGAATAGAACAGGACGCAAAGCATGGCTATAAGCCAGAATCCTTTGTTCGTGACAATAAAACCGATATCTTTCAACCGGAAAGGTTCTTCTTTTTTTTCTTCCGTTCCAATGGATGATTTATCCAGTTTCTTATCCATCACGCAAAAAACAAGATAGACGATGAGTCCGATACATAATGCGCCAAGCCCTAATAAAATCGGAGCGGACAAGCTTTTAAAATGTTGGGCTAAAGGGATGGTTGTCGACATCGCAAGCGCTGTCCCGAGGCGGGCTACGGCTACCTGAATACCCATTGCCAATGCCATTTCGTATCCTTTAAACCAACGGACAATTACTTTTGTTACGGTAATACTGGCCGATTCAAGCCCCAAGGCAAAAACAGCAAATCCGGCGCAGGCAATAAAAACCTGCGTTCGCAGTCCGAAAATTTCGCCGTCGAAAGGCTGTGACACCGCATAATATTTCAGGCCGCATCCGACAATCATCAGCATACAGGCAAAGACGCCCGTAATGCGCGCACCGAGTTTGTCCAACACCATACCGCTGAAGATAAGCATGAAGAGAAAAACGTTGAGCCAGCCGTATGCCATGTTGAATATTCCGTATTCGGTCGGCGTCCATTGAAATTCGTCTTTCAGCAAATCCATTAACGGCGCCATTACATCGGTTATAAAATAACCGCAGAACATCGTGAAGGCAACGACAATCAGGACACTCCAACGTGCAACCGGAGAATCGTTCAGTTTTTTTTGTAAAGTTTTTGTCATGATTAATAAAGTATTATTTTATAGCATTGGGGAATAAGAAAAATGCATCCGCGACGACAAATGTGCTTCCGCCTATAAATATAAAATCTTTTGCGGTGGCCTGTTTGATTGCTTCGGAAACGGCTTCTTTTACCGATTGAAAACATTTCCCTTTGAGTTCTAACGCTTCTCCTTTGTTTGCCAGTTCTTCAACCGGCAAAGCCCGTTCGCCGGATGCCTGTGTAAAATAGTAGGTCGCGTTTTTAGGCATTAATGATAATATACCTTCGACATCCTTGTCTTTGGATATACCGATTACCATGTGCGTCTTTTCATGCAGTCTCGTTTCGTTGATAAGCAGTTTGTAGTTCATATTCCAGGCGCCTGTATTATGACCGATATCGCAAATTATTTTAGGCGCGTCATGCAGTTCCTGCCAGCGTCCCATGAATCCGGTCATTTGCATCACATTCGAAAAGGCATTCCTGACGGCCGTAAGCCGGATTTGCATACTTGAATTAGACAATATTTTCAATGCCGACAATACGATTTGAGCATTTTGCTTTTGTGCCGCTCCTCTTAATTCTCCTTTCAGTACTCCATAGTCTATTGTTTCGAAAAACCACGAACCGTCATATTGCATTTCCGCATACGAGATCGTGTCTTTTTCCGTAGCGAAAGTTATGGGTGATGATATTTCGAAAGCTTTGGATACAAAGAACTGACGGAGTTCTTCATTGTCCGGATCGCCGATGATGACCGGAACATTACGTTTTATGATTCCGGCTTTCTCTCCGGCTATTTTCAGTAACGTATCTCCGAGGTACTGCGTGTGGTCAAGGCTTATGCTTGTTATTATACTTAATAGAGGATGTATGATGTTTGTGCTGTCGAGCCTTCCGCCCATACCGGTTTCTATAATGGCGTAAGTAACTTTTTTATGCCGGAAATAATCAAAAGCCATAGCGGTCATAAGCTCAAAGAACGAAGGCTTTTCACTTTCGATGAATTTTATATTTTTCCCGACGAAATCCGTTACGTATTGTTGTGTTATCATTATCCCGTTGACACGTATACGTTCCCTGAAATCAGTAAGATGTGGCGATGTATATAGACCTACTTTGTGACCTGCGGCCTGTAATATCGCTGCAAGCAAGTGAGCTACCGAACCTTTGCCGTTTGTTCCGGCGATATGTATGGTTTTGTACCTTTTATGCGGATTGCCGGCTAAATCATCTAAAGCCATACTCCGTGCCAATCCCGGTTTATATGCGTTCGGACCAATCTTATGAAAAGCTGGGGTGCAGTTGCATAAGTAATTAATTGTTTCCTTGTAATTCATAATTATTCAAAAAGCATGTAAGAAAATAGTTTTTTCATTTGTTAGTGCCTCTAAAAAGCGCGTAAAAATACATTATTAATTTTTATTTACCCTCACAAAAAAAGCTAAAAAAATGAAAAAGCGGAAAATATTGAATAAACATAGCACTATTAACACTACCTGCGTTGTGTTTTGGCTATTTTTAACAGCGCGGGCAGGAAGGCGTGATACAATATTATTTTTTTCGTTATTTATGATAATTGAAAAAAAAATTGTTTCTTTACGGGGTTGAATGTTTAATTTTTAATTTTTAAATAATACGAATATGGGAGCGAAAAAGAATTTTGTGCTTGACACGAATGTGATGTTACACGATTTTAGTTGTTTATCTAATTTCCGGGAGAATGATATTTATATTCCGATTACTACGCTTGTGGAGCTGGATAAGTTTAAGAAAGGGAGTGAACAGATCAATTATAATGCGCGTGAATTTGTGCGCAAACTGGATGCGCTTACATCGGATGATTTTTATCTGAAAGGTGCATCATTAGGGGAAGGTAAAGGTACGCTTTATGTTCTTTCCGGCGCCGAATATCATGCAAAAGTGGCGACTTCTTTTCCGGAACGTATACCGGATCATCGTATTCTTTCCTGTGCGATGACCGTTTCGGAGATGCATCCTGAAATGAAGACGATTCTTGTGACAAAAGATATCAATATGCGAATGAAAGCGCGTTCACTTGGTATTATGGTTGAGGATTACAACAAAGATAAAGTGCAGGATGTCAATATTTTTGAGCGGGCGCAGGAAACGTATACCGATATTGACGGTGCGTTTATTGACCGTATTTATGCAAATCCCGGAGGTGTTCCTATAGAAGATTTCAATGCGGAATATCCCCGGATAGTATTGCTTGCTAATGACTGCTTTATATTAGAAAGTGAGCGGAACAGCGTGCTTGTTCGTTATAATCCCTTTACCGGAACCGTGAAAAAAATAGAGAAAAGCGTTTCCAATTACGGTATTCAGGCACGTAATACCGAACAGAAATTCGCTTTGGAGATTCTTAATGATCCGAACATTAAATTAGTAGGTATAACGGGAAAAGCCGGTACCGGGAAAACATTACTTGCCCTTGCTGCGGCATTGAAACAGTCCGGGGCCTATAAACAGATATTACTTGCCCGGCCGATTGTGGCTTTGGCAAACAGAGACATCGGCTTCCTGCCCGGAAGCCAGAAGGATAAAGTCGCACCCTATATGCAACCTTTGTTCGATAATCTTAATGTGATAAAAGGCCGGTTTCAGCCAAATAGCTTGGATGCCCGGAATATTGATGAGATGCAGAAGAGTGAACAGCTCGTTATTGAAGCGCTGGCTTTCATCAGAGGGAGAAGCCTTGCCGATACATTCTGTATTATCGATGAAGCCCAGAATCTTACGCCTCATGAGATAAAGACGATCATAACCCGTACCGGAGAGGGTACGAAAATGGTGTTTACCGGTGATATCCAACAGATTGATTCGCCTTATCTTGACATGCAGAGTAATGGACTGGCCTATATGGTAGACAAGATGAAAGGCCGGAAGCTTTTTGCACATATTAATCTCGTGAAAGGCGAACGTAGCGAACTGGCGGAACTGGCGGCGGATTTGCTTTAGTGTGCCGGCCTTACGAAACGCGAGGTTACCATTATATATGTTAGGTGCGTCTGATAATGTGGATGCAAAAACTGTTTCGTGCGGTATTCGCAAGTTTCATTATAACGTTATGTTATTTTATGCGGATTTTTGTGTACGATTATTTGTTTTGCAATATTTTTGCTTATCTTTGTTTCCCAAATTCGAATCTTATGGATTGAGAAGGTATTGATTATTGCTGTTAAAGAGAAAATAGAAAAATAAGAATAGAAAAGGAAAGAGTATAATTTTTCATACGAAACAGACATTATTATAATTAAGATATATTTTTGAAAAGCGTTAGCTTTTATTCTGCTTCTGAAACTTAGGAATTTTCAAAAGGCACGGAATAAATAGGTTGACGCTCATGCCGTTAATCGGCGTGGGCTGCTTATTCGTGCCACGGTATCCTAAGACCTCAGAAGCGAATGTAGTTTAGTCCCACGCTTTTGTTTTTTAAGTTGGTTTTTATGGGACTTAAAGGCCACAGATAAGACAGATAAATTATGAGATCTTTAGAAAGAATAACCCGCTTAGTTGAGGTTCATTCACTTATTAAGCAGGGAAAAACGGGAACACCGATTGAATTTGCAAGAAAATTTCATATCAGTCGTAGTCAGATTTATAATATCATTGACGAGTTGAAATACTATGGCGCTGCTATTAAATATAGTAGAAAGCATCGGACATTCTATTATAAAAATGATTTCGAAATCACAAATACGCCATTCTGGGAAAAAGAAATTAAAGACTTTTTTGAAAAAACTTTCCATCCTGGTTAGCCGGACGGAATACGTATAATTTTACAAGCGTTATTATAACGTGATAATGTTCTTTAAAACAAGATACTAAAATATTAATAATAAATTATTATTAATGACCTTTTGAAATTTAATAACCTATGGAAAACCATGAATAATCATTGCAAACGGTCGGAGGTTACATACCGTTTTTTTCTGTTATCATTTTGTTTGATGTAAATTATCAAAAAAAAGATTACCGATGAAGTAAAACTTCAATATTTATTTGGGCGATTTCTAATAAATATGTGTTATATTTGCAATCGGAAAGGCAACATAATAAATATTCTCCGAATAGAAACTAATAATTTTATACATCATGAAATATATATTTTTTATTTCGTTATTGATCAGCATCTTCATGGTCGGAAGTTTATCCGCGCAGCATGAAGAAAAAATACCGATGCTCGACAATCCGATTTCGGTACCGTATCTCAAAAAGAATCTGAGGAAATCGCATCCCAGGTTAGTGTTAAACGCTTCAATAGAGAGTAATTTGAAGAAAAAACTCAAGACTGACCCTGTTGTCAAAAATATTTACGAAGCAATCAAACTGAATGTCGAAGGCATTATGGATGAGCCGTTATTGGAACGTGTAGTGACGGGGCGGCGACTGCTTTCGGTTTCGCGCGAAATGTTATATCGCGTCAATATGCTTGGTATTGTTTACAGGATTGAAAAAGATCCGAAGGCGCTTCAACGCCTGAATGACGAGGTTGTTGCAGTGTGCAGTTTCAGCGACTGGAATCCTTCGCATTATCTTGATGTGGCGGAGATGGCGATGGCTGTGGCGCTGGCAATCGACTGGGGGGCCGACCGCCTGCCTGCATCGACGATTGATTTGGCTATAAATGCGCTGACGGAAAAAGGTATCAAACCAAGTTGGCCGGAAAATGGGTCAAATCCGAGTTGGGTGTTCGGGACGAACAACTGGAATCAAGTCTGCAACGGAGGCATGATTGCCGCTTCTGTTGCAATAGCGGAAAAAGACCCCGAACTTGCAGCCAAAACGATCAAACGGGCGCTTGACGGAATACCATACGCTTTGTCGTCATACCTGCCTGACGGCGTTTATCCCGAAGGCTCTACGTATTGGGGCTACGGGACAGGCTTTTCCACCATTACCTGCGCTATGCTCGAAAGCGCTTTCGGTACGGATTTCGGACATGCCCGCCATTCCGCCTATATGGCAAGCGCCATGTTCAGGGTGATATGCAACGCTCCGTCCGGAGGGTATTATAATTTTGCCGATTGCGGCGACCGCCGGGGGAGGGGGTTCGACGAAGTGCTTGCCTGGTTCGCTTCAAAAACGGGAAATAAAGCTTTCTTCGAGAAGGAACGCATGTTGCAGCCTCCCGGGGAATTGGGCAAACTGTCGAGATTAGGAGGGGCAGCATTGGTATGGATATCCCAATACAAGGAAAAAGAGGGCGTCGATGTGCCTTCGGTATGGTATGGGCGCGGGCATAACCCGATTGCTGTTTTTACGGGCGAAAACGGTTACTATTTTGGCGGTAAAGGCGGTCGCGCCACTACCAGCCACGGTAATATGGATGCTGGTTCGTTTATTTTTGAGCTTGACGGCGTCCGTTGGGTCGTTGATCCGGGCAATCAGGACTATCATGAACTGGAACAAACGGGATTCGACCTGTGGAACAGTTGCCAGGAGTGTGAAAGGTGGACGCTTATTACTAAAAATAATTACGGACACAGCACACTTACCGTTAATGACCTGTTACACGAGGTGAACGGACAGGCAACCCTGCTCGAAGTCAGGGATGGCGCCGACCGTCCCGAAGCTGTTTTCGACATAACCGGGCCTTTTACAGGCTTGCTGAAAAGCGCGAAACGCATATTTACAAAAGATAGTCCTTCATCTTTAGTCATAACAGACGAAATTGAAACCTCGCCCGAAACGAAATTAATCACATGGCAGCTTATGACTACCGCCGATGTGGAAATGACAAAAGACGGCGCCATTCTCCGGCAAGACGGCAAAACGCTTAAACTCGACAACCTGTCACATCCGGATTTTACGCTGTCGGTGATTTCTCTCGACCCCGCTCCCCTGGCGCTCGACAGGCAGATCAAAGGTCTGAAACGTATCGAATTACGTGTTCCCGTTTGGACTTTTAAAGACGGTAAGGGGACGATTAAAATGAAACTTTCCAAATGAACGGGGAAGTGCGTATAAACGGATGAATAGCATTTTAAATATTAATCTAACTATAAATTAAGTATGAAAAATTCAGTATTACTATCAACGCTCGTTGCCGTTATGTTTTCGACACATGCGATAACGGCGCAACCCGAAATAAAAGAACGCAATATATTGACGAACGAAGCGGAAGCTATTAACCTTGCCGACGCTCTGGCAAAGGGTAATGCATGGAGTGGAATTTCCGGGTACAAAGAAGGGGCTTTCCGGGCGTCTGTTCCTGTAGAGATAAGCCGGTCGTATATCGAACAGGCTGAAAAATATCTCGACTATGACTGGCCGGTGGTAAAAGCTACGGATTATCTCGAATTTATCCGTTCCGGCGACCGCCGGCAACAGGCTTATGCCGCTTGCAGCAATGCGCTCATCTCACTGGTAATGGGTGAACTGGCCGAAGGCAAGGGGCGTTTTATGAACCAGATTATTAATGCGGCATGGTATTACAGCGAACAGACGTGGTGGGGCTGGTCGGCGCACCTTGGCTCTCAAAAGGCCGGGGCGGGACTGCCGGATGTGAATGAGCCGTTTGTTGACCTTGGTGTCGGAGAAGTGGCAAGTAACCTTTCCTGGACGCTGTACCTTTTTAAGGAAGAATTTGACAAGGTGCATCCGTTGATTGCGGAAAGATTGAAACAGGAAATAATGGAGAAGGCGCTTAATCCGTATTTTACCCGTGACGATTTCTGGTATATGGGATTGAAGGGAGGACGTCCCAATAACTGGAATCCATGGATTAATTATAATATGCTTACGTGTTACCTGCTGATTGAAGATAACCCTCAACGCCGGACAGCCGCTGTTCGCAAGATCTTGCTTTCACTGGACAAGTTCCTCAACGCTTATCCCGATGACGGCGGTTGCGACGAAGGGCCTTCCTACTGGGGTGCGGCCGGCGCTTATCTTTACGAATGTCTCGAAATAATGAAAAATGCTACCGGCGGGGCGTTTGACGTTTACGATCATCCGTTGATTAAAAATATCGGTCAGTATTTCTATCAGGTGAATATTCATGCTCCGTATTTTATAAACTTTGCTGATGCGGACCCGAAGACCGGCGGGGAGCCGTCAATCGTTTACCGCTATGGTCGGGCGATAGGCGATCCGGCGATGTATAAGTTTGGGGCTTATCTTGCGGGACTGAGCGGATGGGGGGAGAAGCCGTTAGGTGGAAAAATAGGTGCACAACTGCGCGATCTGAAGCTGATCGACGAAATTCGTAATGCCGAAAAAGAAGAAGCGCTTGTTGCCGATTTCTGGTTTCCCGACACGGAAATAGCCGGCGGACGCGATCGTAAAGGCAGTTTCGACGGATTCTTCTTTGGCGCGAAAGGCGGATTTAATGCGGAAAGCCATAATCACAACGATATTGGTTCATGTCTGATGTATTTTGACGGTAAGCCGTGCCTGATTGATGCGGGACGCGAAACGTATGTCGCAAAAACGTTCAGCTCGCGCCGTTACGAGATATGGACGATGCAATCGGGCTATCATAATCTGCCGGTAATAAATGGGGGCGACCAGAAAGAGGGAACGAATTTTAAAGCGCGGGATGTGTCTTTTAAAGCGAATCAGGGCGTTGTTACATTCTCCGTCGATATAGCGAGCGCTTATCCGGACGATGCCGGCGTGAAGAGCTGGATGCGCAGTTATATGCTGAAGCGCGGCAAAAGCTTTACGATAAGCGATAAATATCAACTGAATGCGTTAAGCGGCAAGGCGACAAGCTCGAACCTTTTGACTTGCTGTAAGGTGAGTATCGTAAGGCCGGGCGTGCTCCGCTTCGAAGGCGACGGTTTTGCGCTCAATATGAGTTACGATTCGAAAATGTTCAATCCCGAAATGGAATTTATAGATATAACCGACGGACAGTTGCGTCGTTACTGGCCGGAAGGCCTGACGCGCATACGGATGGTGATGCTGCAGCCGAAACCGGCGGGCAATTATTCTTTTACTTTTACAAAAACCAAATAAATATTTTATTACACATGAAACTGAAAAATATCTTTATTGCAAGTATTATTATGTTGATTGCGTCTTCGTGCGCAAAGGAAGAATCAATGCGGTCATTAATCGCCGACAGGCTTAACCGCTCGGCCGAACAGTATCTCTTAATGGCCGAATCACTCTTGTCGCAACCCGACAAATTGCCCCGGAATTTTGACCGGGATGAACTTGTTACCAGCAATTCAGCCTGGTGGTGCAGCGGTTTTATGCCGGGCACGCTATGGTATCTGTACCAGTATACAAGTGATACGAAATTCCTCGAATATGCGAAGGTTTATACAGGCCGGATTGAGAAAGAACAGTATAACACGGGAACCCACGACCTCGGCTTTATGCTCTATTGCAGTTTCGGAAACGGATACCGGCTGACGGGCGATATGGCTTATCGTTCGATACTGCTGACGGGAGCCGAATCGCTCATCACCCGTTATAATCCGGCGGTAGGGTGTATAAAATCGTGGAATTCAAATGCAAAATGGCAATTCCCCGTTATTATCGACAACATGATGAACCTCGAATTTCTACTCTGGGCGTCGAAAGAATCGGGCAATCCGAAGTTCCGGGACATCTGCATCTCGCATAGCGACAAAACCATACGGAATCATTTCCGGCCGGATTACAGCTCTTATCACGTCGTCTCGTACGATACCATTACGGGACAGCCGGAGAAGAAGAATACACACCAGGGGTTCAGCGACGAATCGGCCTGGTCCCGCGGTCAGGCGTGGGGGCTGTATGGTTTTACGCTGATGTACCGCGAAACGAAGGAGCCGGCATACCTGGAACAGGCGAAAGGTATTGCCGCTTTTATCCTGAATCACCCAAACCTGCCGGCTGACAAGATTCCTTACTGGGACTTCAATGCGCCGGATATTCCCGACGCTAAACGCGATGCGTCGGCAGGTGCCATTATCGCTTCGGCGCTCGTAGAGTTGAGTACGTATGTCGATAAAGAACTGGCTGATGAATATCTAAAAACAGCCGAGCGTCAGATTCGTACATTATCGTCGCCCGAATATTTTGCGGAAAAGGGAACAAACGGTAATTTCATCCTGAAACATTCCGTCGGTCATCTGCCGGGCGAGTCGGAAGTGGACGTACCGCTTACGTATGCGGATTATTATTACGTTGAAGCGTTGATCAGGTATAAGGAACTGAAATTGAAATAGTCAACAAAAAGGCTCATTTGCAACAGCAAATGAGCCTTTTTTTAATATACATCAATCAAATATCTCACGTGTATTTTTGTGTAGCACCCGGAGAGACCTCCTGAAAAAACACCATCGACTCACAGGCTGTTATACTGCGCGCGGCCTGAAATTGTGAGATTATGGTTGCGCTGTAATCGCGTAGGGGCGTAGCGCGCTACGCCCTTATTAACCTGAGTTTTGGATAAGAATAGTCCATCAGGACTTATCTATCAATAGAAAACGGTTATAAAACATTTCCAAATGTCCGTCAGGACATTCATAGATGAAACCTCGACGAGGTTTTCGTTGTGATTTGAACCG
>JAISEJ010000043.1 GCA_031264155.1 Tannerella sp.
TTGGCTCTGTCCGGCGACGACGAGGCCATCAATCTTGCCAAGGCGATTTACGGTGGCGCCCTTGCACGGTTCGACGAACTGTGCGGCCCGTATGCCACGGTGATTGATATTGACAAGAGTCGGTTGCCGTCACCCGAAGAAGTGGAAGGCTGGAGCGGCGCGAAACTGGCCGACACGCTTCGCCATATCCCCGGCCATCCCGATTACAACCCGAACTTCAGACAGTTGATTCATGTCGGTTATAAAGTAGCCGCAGAATACGGCGCAGAATATACCCGTGCGCTGGAAAAACACCGGGAGATTGTCGGACGGCAGGTCATTGAAAACATCTATGACCGGCACATCAGACGCCTTTTCGCGATTTAATTAGTTTGTTTGATTTTTTGTTTTCATAACGAGTTCCGGGTTTGAATTACTTTTTTATACACTAAAATAATTCTTTCCCGGGACTTTTTCCTTTATTTGCCCGGACTTATAGATAAACATAAAAAACAATCCGGTTAAAATGAAGGGAAGACTTAACAGTTGCCCCATATCCAAATACATGTTATTTTCAAAATCCACCTGCCTTTCTTTCAAAAACTCTACAAAGAATCGGAATGAGAAAATGAGTGTTAACACTAATCCGAACAGAAACCCGTCCTGAATCGCATCCCTCCTTTTTTTGTACAGATAAACCATTAAAAAGAAAAATATCAGATACGCAATCGCTTCGTACAACTGCGCAGGATGTCTGGGTAACATATCTACCCGTTCAAAGATAAAAGCCCAGGGCACGTTTGTTTCTTTTCCTATAATTTCCGAATTCATCAGGTTTCCTGTTCGTATAAAACAGGCTCCCAACGGAGCTACAATCGCAATATAATCGAGCGTCTTTATTATGCTCATCCCCGTTTTCCTGCCAAATAAAAATAACGCAATCATCAATCCTATTGTTCCGCCATGACTTGCAAGCCCCCGGTATCCAAATTCGAGTTCTCCGCTTCTGAAAGAAACCGGAAGTATCATCTCCAACGGATGATGTAAATAATATGCAGGTTCATAAAATAAACAGTGACCTAATCTCGCTCCCAGGACAATGCCGCCAAAACAAAAATAGAGCAATGTCCGATATGTTGATTCGGGAATATTTTCCTTATCAAATATCCTTTTAATAATGTAAGCGCACAGAATTAACCCTCCTGTAAACAATAAATTATAATACCCGATAGAAAATCCTTTAATTATTGCCGGATCAATATTCCATTCGATATAAGCCAAGTTGTTCATAATTTGTCCCTTTGTTAAGCGATTTGTGTTCTATATGAAGATGTTTATGCCACAAAGATAGCGTTTTATTTTAACCCATGCGGCCTGATTACAAAATTACTTGCGCGCGATTACAGATGAATAAAGTTGTATACAAGCTGCATGTACATCCCAATAAAAAAAGGACCTACAATTTCTCGTAAGTCCTTCATCCTTCGGTGGGCGTTGACGGATTCGAACCGCCGACCCTCTGCTTGTAAGGCAGATGCTCTGAACCAGCTGAGCTAAACGCCCGATTTTTCTTCAAAAGACGGTGCAAAGATATGCATTGTTTTTTAATCTCCAAATTTTTTTTGTAAAAAAAGTTTTTTTCTCCTTCCTGTCCATTTTTCTATATAAATGTATTATCTTTGCCGCGGTTAAGGCATTAAGATTATTATGGAGCTTTCAATTTTAACAGCAACTTCTCCGATCGACGGACGATATAGAGATCAGACAGAAAACCTTTCCGGATACTTTTCCGAAGGGGCGCTGATTCGCTATCGCGTTCGCGTGGAAATAGAATATTTTATTTTCCTTTGCGAACATCTGCCGCAATTGAAATCGCTCAATATCGAAGATACGAGAAATTGCCTCCGGGATCTTTATCGCCTCTTTACGCTCGATGATGCTGCGCGTGTCAAAGAGATTGAGAAAACGACGAATCATGACGTTAAGGCTGTCGAATATTTTATCAAGGAACGTTTTGACAGGCTTTCGCTACAGGCATATAAGGAATTTATCCATTTCGGACTTACCTCGCAGGATATTAATAACACCTCCGTTCCGTTGATGATAAAAGATGCGATGGATGAGATCTATTACCCGGAGATACAATCCGTTATTGACATCCTGAAAAGATATGCCGAAGAATGGATGGACATACCGATGCCGGCAAAAACACACGGACAACCGGCTTCTCCTACCCGATTGGGTAAAGAAATAATGGTCTATGTTTACCGCGTGGAGCAGCAATTAAAGCTATTGAAAGCAACGCCGTTATCGGCCAAGTTTGGCGGCGCTACGGGAAATTTCAACGCGCATAAGGTAGCGTTTCCGGACTATGACTGGCGTCAAATGGGAAATCTGTTTGTGAAAGACTTTTTAGGGCTGGAACGTGAAGAATGGACAACTCAAATATCCAATTACGACAATCTGGCGGCCCTGTTTAACGGACTGAGCCGTATCAATACAATATTTATAGATATGTGCCGGGACTTTTGGCAATATATCTCGATGGAATATTTTAAACAAAAGATAAAAGCCGGAGAAATCGGGTCTTCCGCTATGCCGCATAAGGTGAACCCTATCGATTTTGAAAACGCGGAAGGCAACCTCGGCATTGCAAATGCCATACTGATGTATCTCGGCGCCAAGCTGCCCGTATCGCGCCTGCAGCGCGATCTTACGGATTCAACCGTAATACGTAATACAGGAGTCCCCTTTGCACATATTGAAATCGCATTCAAAAGCATGACAAAAGGGCTGAACAAATTACTGCTGAACAAAGATGCCATCACGAACGAGTTGAATAATCACTGGGCTGTTGTGGCGGAAGCCATTCAGACCATTTTACGTCGTGAAAATTATCCCAA
>JAISEJ010000052.1 GCA_031264155.1 Tannerella sp.
TCGTCCGCACAGGAGGCGATAAGTATCGAAGAGGCTTTGGATATTGCGGAAGAAAACAATCCAACCTTAATACGTTCCAAGCTGAACCTGGAGAGGTATCAGTTGAATCTGATTGCGCAGCGGGCGTCTCTCAAGTCGCAGTTTTCCCTTAATCTCGCCCCTTTAGACTACAGTAAAACGCGCAGGTTCGACAGCCGGGTGTCGCAATGGTACACGAACGAGATGCTCAACTCCAGCGGGACGTTTCAGGTGTCGCAGCCCATCTTGCTGACCGACGGGGAAATTTCGCTTATCAATACGTTCGGCTGGCAGGACAACCAGTCCGCGGCAGAAGGTCTTGATAACAGGAATAAAGCGTTCAGTAACAACCTTTATCTCAGACTTGCCCAGCCGGTTTTCACTTATAACCGCCGCAAAATGGAACTTCGGCGGATAGAGTTTGACTACGAGAACGCCGGCATCAGCTATGCCCTGCAGCGTCTTAATACCGAGCGGAGCATTACCAACCAGTTTTATGCCGTTTACATGGCGCAGAGCAACCTGGAAATAAGCCGCGAAGAACTGGAAAACGCCCGGCAGAGTTTTGATATCATTCAAAATAAGGTCGAAGCCGATCTTTCCGCCAAGGAAGAGCTTTATCAGGCGGAACTCAACCTGGCCACGGCGCAGTCGTCGGTTGAAGAGCGCATTGTCGCCCTCGAAAATGCCAAGGATGAACTCAAACAGACGTTAGGCATGTCGCTTGGCGAAAACATAAATGTGAAAGCGGAGATAACGGTCAGCCCGGTTGCCGTCAATCTGGAACAGGCCGTCAACAGCGGCTTGACCTCGCGCATGGAATTGCGCCAGCGCGAGATAGACTCGGAACTTGCCGAACTTCAGATGATTCAGACAAAAGGACTGAATGAGTTTAAGGGAGACGTGTCCCTGTCCGTCGGAATCATCGGCGACCACGAGAAATTCAACAACATTTACGATAATCCTACTCAAAACCCAAGGGTGGCCATCAGTTTCACGGTTCCCATCTTCGACTGGGGCGAGAAGAAAGCGCGTGTGCAGGCGCAAAAGACCGCCCAGACGATTGCGAAACTCGAACATGAAAACCAGAAAATAGACATAGAACTTAATATACGTCAGGTCTGGAGGCGGCTGGAAAACCTGCGCACACAGATAGACATAGCGGAAAAAAACGTCCGCAATGCACAGCTTACGTACGATATAAACCTGACGAGATATCGCGAAGGCGACCTCACCGGAATGGAGATAAGCCAGTTCCAGACACAGCTTTCCAACAAGAAAATCACCTATTCACAGACGCTTATAAATTATAAGATTGAGCTGCTGAACCTTAAAATACTTTCCTTATACGATTTCGAGAAAGACAGGCCTATTGTTCCTGTAAAAGAACTTAAGAATAACGAGGATTAAATGATGAAATTTTTAAACATATCATATATGAAATACAAAAGCTTATTATCTGCGGCAATTCTTGTCCTGCTTGCGGCGTGTAACAATCAGCCTCAAAGCAATCAGAACGATATTGAGACGCCCGTATCCGTGCAGGAACTTAAAAAAGGATCTATCAGCAAGTTGATTAATACCACAGGGACGGCGCTGGCTACTTATGGCGTCGAACTGAACTCCGAGATGAACGGTATGTACCAGCTTCAGAATAACCCTCAGACAGGCAAACCCTACAAGCTGGGCGACGCCGTCAAAAAAGGACAGCTTATCATACGCCTCGAAAATAAAGAATACGAGAACGGCATAGCGCTGGAATCGAAGAAGCTCAGTCTCGAGATCGCGGAGCAGGAACAGAGCAAACAAAAAGCTTTGTATGAAAAAGGAGGCGTGACCCTGAGCGAGATGCGCAATACGGAGGTGAGAGTCACGAACGCCCGTTACGACCTCGAGAACGCAGATATAAACCTTGAGAAAATGAACATCAAAGCGCCGTTTGACGGGGTTATTGTCTCGCTGCCCCACTATACCATCAACAGTCGCGTGGAACAGGGCCGGCCAATGGTCGGATTCATGGATTACGCACGCATGTATATGGACATAAACCTCCCGGAAAGCACGATTGGGTATATTAAACCCAACCAGCCCGTATTTATCACCCACTATACGTTGCCCGACGATACGCTTGGCGGCGTCATCAGCGAATTGTCGCCTGCGATAAGTTCCGAAACGCGGACGTTTAAGGGAAAAATACTGGTTGACAACAAGAATTTGAAGTTGCGTCCGGGCATGTTTGTCAAGGCCGACGTCGTGGTCGACAAGGCAGACAGCGTGATTATTATCCCCAAGGATGTAGTCCTTTCGATGAGGAACAGGAAATATGTTTACATCGTGGAACGGAATACCGCGATTGTGCGCAATATACAAACCGGCCTTGAAGATGAGAATAATATTCAGGTTACCGAGGGTCTGAATGAAAACGACAACCTCATCATACGCGGATACGAGACCCTGCGCGAGAACAGCCGCGTCAAGGTAATGAAATAAACGGCCTTTATGTACATTTTAAGATTGCATGTTAAATGAGAAATATAATCAGATTTGCGATAAAAAATCCTGTTACCATAAGCATGGTTGTACTGGCAATACTGTTGCTGGGAAAGATTTCGTATGACCGTCTGAACGTGGATTTGTTGCCTGACATGAATTCGCCCCGTCTCTTTGTCGAGCTTGAGGCGGGTGAGCGTCCGCCGGAGGAGATTGAGAAGATGTTTATCGAAAGCATGGAATCCATGGCGATACGTCAGAGCGATGTGACGCAGGTGTCGTCGGTTGTCAAGGCAGGTTCTGCGCGTATAACGGTGGAATACGTACAGAACAAGGATATGGACGAGGCCTTCCTCGACCTCCAGAAAGCCATGAGCCCGTTTTCCCAGAACACCGAGATAGAATCTATTAACATCACACAGCATGACCCCAATACCGCCCCCGTCGTGCTTATTGCCATGTCGCACCGCACGATAACGGATATGGCGGAATTGCGCAAGATGGCGGAAAGCTATATCCGTAACGAACTGATACGCCTCGGAGGAGTTGCCGAAGTGGCCCTTTCGGGCCAGGAAACGCCCGTCCTGACAATAAAGACCGACCCCTACAAGCTAAGCGCATTCGGCCTGACAATGGAGGACATAGCAACCCGAATAGAAACCAACAACCAAAGCATTTCCGGCGGACGCGTAAGCGAACTCGGATTGCAGTACATCGTGAAAAGTTCGTCGCTGTTTACATCCGAAGCCGATTTTGAAAACCTCATCGTCAGCTATAAATCGACCGAAGCAGCCGCCTCGACGGAAACGTCCGCTTCGGCAGCCGGCGACAACCGGGCGCCCCTGTTCCTGCACGAAGTCGCCGCCGTAAAATTTGAAAACGCCCGGCCCGAAAACATAGTGCGCATAAACGGCGAACGCTGCATCGGACTGTCCGTTTATAAGGAAATGCAGTTTAACACGGTCAAGGTTGTCGACCTCATCGGCCGTCAGCTGGAGCTAATCGAGCAGGCGTTGCCCGGTTATAAATTTCAAGTAATAAGTAATCAGGGCATATTCATCAAACAGGCCATAAACGAAGTGAAGGACAGCGCCCTGATGGGAATGGCGCTTGCCGTGCTGGTGCTGTTCGTTTTCCTCCGCCGCATAAGTACGACCTTAATCGTCAGCCTGTCGATACCCATTTCGGTTGTGGCGACGTTTAATCTTATGTATTTTAACGGACTTACGCTTAACGTCATGACGCTGGGAGGACTGGCGCTGGGAGGAGGCATGCTCGTGGATAATGCCATTGTCGTCATCGAAAGCATCTTCCGAAAGCATGAGCGGGGGCTTAGCCGCGAAGATTTGATTGTCACGGGAACCGACGAAGTGGCGGGAGCCGTCATCGCCTCAACGCTGACAACAATCGTCGTCTTTCTCCCCATTGTATACCTGCACGGCGTTTCGGGCGAACTGTTCAAAGATCAGGCCTGGACGGTAGCGTTCTCGCTTTTCTCGTCGCTGTTTGTCGCGCTGCTGGTGATTCCGATGCTGTATGACAAACTGTCGGGACGCAAAAATGCCGGGATGGTAACGAAATCCATACAGTTCAAATGGTACAGCGGCCTTCTCGCTTCGCTCCTCAAACGGCGCTGGCTGGTCATCGGCGTTTCCGTACTGCTGCTGATCGCGACGATACTGCTTCTCCCGCTTGTCGGGACGGAATTTCTGCCGCGCTCGGAAGGCAAAACGTTCAGCATTTCGGTGAAACTGCCCGAAGGCACCCGCCTTGAACGAACCGATGCGGTCGTTAATAACCTTGAATATTTGCTCCATACGGTAAGCGGGGACAGCCTGTGCACCATATACAGCCATGTCGGTAAAGGCTCGTCGGAAAACGAAGTGTTCGAAGGAGAGCATACGGCGATGATGAAAGTGATTTTGTCGAAATCATCCCCGTCATCGCCCGAAGAAGTCATGTCGCGGTTTGTGGATGTGACGCACAACATCGAAGGGCTTGAGCTGGCGTTCAGGCAGGATGACAATTCGTTAGGCTCGCTTTTCGGGAGCGAAGAAGCGCCCCTTGTCGTGGAAATCAAAGGAGAAGACCTGAACGAGATTGCATCTGTTACCGACGAAGTGCTGGCAAGGCTGGAGGAGGTCGACGGCATCTATAATGTGAAATCGTCCATGGCAGACGGCGCGCCGGAGCTGCTCGTGTCGATTGACCGTACCGTGTCGGGAATAAACAACATCAGCGTCTCGACGGTTATACAGCAATTGAGGCAACAGCTGCAGGGACGCGAAGTCGGGAAGATGGATTTTAAAGGCGAGATGCGCGATATCGTAATCAAAGTGCCCGATATCACCGTCAATGAATTGCAAAACCTTGTCATCAAAAACGGGAATCAGGAATATCGCCTGCGCGAGATCGCCTCGATAACCAGTTCGCGGGCGCCGAAGGAAATCTTCCGCCGCAATCAAAGCCGCATCAACAAAATCCTTGCCGACAAGGATGCGGCGCAGTCGCTCGACAAGGTCGCCCGGCAGATACGCCAGTCCGTCGGCGACATAGACCTGCCGGCAAACTATTCGATTGCCGTCACCGGCGAGGAGGAGAAGCGTCAGGAGTCGATGAACAGCCTCATGTTTGCGCTGCTTCTGTCCGTGATACTCGTTTATATGGTGCTGGCGTCGCAGTTCGAATCGCTGCTGCATCCGTTCACGATCCTGCTGACCATACCGCTCGCCCTTGTCGGCGCAATCCTGTTGTTTTTAGTTACCGGCATAACGATTAACATCATGGGCGTTATCGGCATCATCATGCTGGCAGGTATAGCGGTCAACAATTCGATTCTTCTGGTCGGGCGCATCACGCAGTTGAAGACGGCCATGCCCCTTGCGGAAGCTATCGTAGAGGCCGGCCAGCAACGCATACGCCCCATTATAATGACCAGCCTGACGACGATTCTGGCCTTGCTGCCCATGTCGTTCAATATCGGCGAAGGCGCGGCGCTGCGTTCGTCGATGGCCATTGCGGTGATCGGCGGACTTGTCACATCGACGCTGATGAGTCTGGCTGTCATTCCATGCGTGTATTATGTGTTTGAACAAATGAAAAACAGGGTTAAGCGATGAGAAGCAAACAAGATATAACAGTTTTGCCCGGATGCGGCGTATCCGGATTTGGCGACAGACATGTCGACAGGCTATCGACGGACACGTCGCAGGGCTATCGACGGATACGTCGCAGGGCTTATCGACGGATACGTCGCAGGGCTATCGACGGACACGTCGCAAGGCTATCGACGGATGCGTCGCAAGGCCGGCGACAAAACCGCCCCGCGTGCAGTATATATATGTTCTTCATTCATAAGCGAAAAAGATGAATTTTCTGTTAAATAGAAGGATTACAATAAGCATGTTGTTTATATCACTTACCCTGCTGGGGTATGTGTCGTATAAGCAATTGCCAATGGAGATGCTGCCCAACGCAGAGCCGCCTGTACTGTTCGTGTCGGTCAACTCGCAACAGGAAATGGACCCGTCGTATGTGGAATCGGAGGTCATCATTCCCCTCGAAGGAGCCATAAGCGCGGTCGGAGGCGTGGACAAGATCCAGTCGGAAGTAAGCAACCGCCAGTCGTCAATACGCATCGACTTTAAGGCCGATGTTAATTTCAAGACCACCTCCCTGCGTCTGGAGGAAAAAATGAAAGAAGTATCGGCATCGCTTCCCGACGGTTTTACCGTGCGTGTCCAGAAAGTGAATGTGGCGATGATGAACAGCAACTTCATGGCCCTGCAGGTGCGCGGTTCGGGCGGCGTCGACCGCGTACGTAACGTCGTCGACGAAAAAATCCTGTCGGAACTCGAAAACATCGACGGCATTGCAGCCGTCACCGTATTCGGCGGACGCGAAAAAGCAATCGAAGTAAGGCTCGACAAGGATGCCTGCAAGGCGCTGAACCTTACTACCGCAAGGATAAGCAGCCTGCTGAGCGCCAATACGCAGGAAAAAGTATTCATCGGCAATGCGCGCGAATCCGACAGCCAGTATTTCGTTCACGTCAATTCGTCGTACACCAAAGTATCGGAGCTTGAGAATATTGTCGTGGCGCAAGGCCCGGTGCTGCTCAAAGATGTGGCGACCGTATTTTTTGACCTCAAGGAAGAAACGTCGTACAGCCGCGTGAACGGCAAGGAAGCCATTTCCGTATCGCTCGTCAACGATGCACAGGCCAACCTCATCGACTTGTCGCACCGCACGACGGAGGTTATCAACCGCCTGAACGCACGCCTCGAGCCGCTGGACGTGGAGATTGTCATCGACTCCAACACCGCCGAGACGATGGAAGACAATATCAACCAAATCATCAACCTTGCCCTCATAGGCGGACTGCTGGCCGTCGTAGTGCTCTGGTTTTTCCTTAAAAACGTAAGGCTGGTCTTCTTCATCGCACTGTCGATGCCGATATCCGTATATACGGCCTTTAATTTCTTTTACGCCGCGGGGATTACGATTAACAGCCTCACGCTCGTCGGCATGGCGCTGGCCGTCGGGATGCTGCTCGACAACAGCGTCGTCGTGCTCGAAAATATCTACCGGCTGTCGGCGGCCGGCATGTCGCCCGAACGCTCCGTGATGCAGGGCACCAAAGAAGTCTGGCGCTCCATTGTCGCGGCAACCCTCACGACAATCACCGTATTCATGCCCTTCGTCTTCTCCGACAATTTCCTCGTCAAGCTGATAGGCAATAATATCGGGGTGTCAATCGTGTCGACGCTCCTTGTCTCGATGGCCGTAGCCCTGCTGTTCATCCCCATGGCCGCTCATTCGATACTGCGGAAAAAAGGCAGCAGCGTGTTCTACGAGAAAGTATCCCTTTCGCAACGCCCCGTCCAGATCTACCTCGTCCTGTTGAAAACGTGCATGCGCAATCCCGGGGTAGCCATATTCGGTTCCGTTATCTTGCTTTTCGTGACCTTGATCATATCCATCTCCACAACGGTGCAGCAGAACAGGGATGTAGACTCCGACCGCTTCAACGTTTACGTCACCATGCGCACGGGAAGCACCCTCGAAAATACGGATAAAGTAGTCAAGGCGCTCGAAGAACGGCTCAACGAAATACCGGAAAAGAAAGACATCATAAGCCGCATCAACGAAGAAGAGGCAGTGCTGACGCTCGTCATGCAGGAAAACTATCAGGCAATAGGAAAACGCAAGATTTCAGAAATAAAAGCCGACGTACAGTCGAAGATGCCGAACGTGGAAGGCGCGGAAATATCCGTTTCGGATGCCACGGGCGGACAAAACCGGGGCGGCGATATGGGCGGCATGGTAGCGTTCATGAGTCTGCTGGGCATAGGCGACAACCAGGAACGGGTGATCGTGAAAGGCTCCGATTATGACATGATGCAACTCGTCGCCGAAGATGTGCGCTATTATCTCGACGAACAGGACTTCATCCGTAACTCGTGGGTCTCGTACACGCGCCGCCAGCCGGAAGTGCGCCTTAACTTCGACCAGATCCTGCTTACTTCCTACGAAATAACACGCGCCAACATAACCGCAGGACTGGCAGACCTGAATACCGAATATTCGTCGGGGACGACCTTCAAGGTAGGAGATGAATCGTACGACATCATTATCCGCGAAAAAACGCCGGAAGAAGAGGAAGAAGAAGCGCGGAAACAAAAAACAATCGACAACCTCGAAGCCGTACAGATCATGAACGCGAACGGCGGGTTGCACAACCTGAAGGATATCGCGACCGTGAATAAAGCCTTCGGACGCTCGCGCATCACGCGCGTTAACCAGGATAAGCAGCTTGAAGTGCGGTATAATTTCATCCGCAGCGTCGAGCAGTCCAAATCCCTGCTCGAAGGCTACCGTGCCGACATAGACCAGCTGATCGCCAACTATAACCTTCCCGCCGGCATCGCCATCGAAGTGATACACGAGGAAGACCTGTTTGCCGAGTTCAAGTTCCTCATCCTTGCCGCCTTTATCCTGATCTTCATGATACTGGCCTGCGTCTTCGAATCCATATCGACCCCGTTCGTCATGCTGTTCTCCATTCCTTTGGCGGCAATCGGCTCGCTGCTGGCGCTGATTATGACGGGAAACAGCCTGCTCAGCGCCAATACGCTGATCGGATTCATCATCCTGCTGGGCGTTGTGGTGAACAACGGCATCATCC
Organism: Tannerella sp.; assembly: GCA_031264155.1. GTDB lineage: Bacteria > Bacteroidota > Bacteroidia > Bacteroidales > Tannerellaceae > Tannerella. The sequence continues at coordinate 8,696 of JAISEJ010000052.1, forward strand.
TGATTGACTATGCCAACATCCTGCGCAAACGCGGGTTCCGCCGCGAACGTGCGCTGATCATGGCCGGCCTGTCCCGCGTACGCCCCATACTGATAACGAGTATAACGACAATCATCGCCATGTTCCCGATGGCAATGGGCGATTCGGAATACGCCGGAGCCATCGGCGCGCCTTTTGCCATAACGGTTATCGGCGGCCTTGCCTTTTCGTCGCTGCTGACACTGGTAATCATCCCGACCGTCTGCATGGGACTGGAAAACACGACGCAGTGGTACCGCACCCTGTCGCGCAAAATGAAATTCCTGCACATCCTGCTCGCCATCGCCGGAACAGCCGGCATATACCTGTATGTCGAAGAACTCCTGTGGCAGTCGTTATACTTTGTGGCGCTCATTATCCTTATCCCCGGAATCACCTATTTCGCCCAGACAAGCCTCCGGCGGGCAAAGGCGGATATCGTCGACCCGGACCGGGAGATCCACATCGTCATACGCAGCCTCGTGAAAATATACGACCGCGCCGGACGCTTCTCACGCCAGTGGAACAGCGGCCTGGAACTGCGGAAGCGGCTTGGCCTCAGCAGCGAATACCACTCGCTGAAGGATTTCGTGAACATAAGCTGGCAGTTCGCACTCTGGGGCTTCACGCTGTATTTCACGTATTTCTATCTGGAAAGCAAGCTGTGGGGCTTTGTCCTGTCGTTTGCCATCTATGCCCAAACGCTGTACCTGTGGCGCAAAATCCGAACTTACATGTTCTACCGTTTTGCCGGAAGCAAAGCCGTGAAATACATCAACCGCATTATATTCTGGAGCATACCGCCCCTGATCTTATACGGACTGTACGAGAGACTCGACAACCCGGCCATGACGGCGATCATCGGAGTTTTCTGGGGCCTGGGAATCGCCATCTACGTCACGTCGCAATATCTGTATGAGAAAGACATCAATATCGAACGCATAAGCGGCCGCTTTGCAGGATTGAGACGCGTGCTGTTCCGCAATGTGAAGAGCATCCCGCTTATCGGGAAACGCCGCCGTCCGTTCAAAGCCCTGCGAGGCGTATCTTTCGAGATAAAGACCGGGATGTTCGGCCTGCTGGGGCCTAACGGGGCCGGCAAGTCAACGTTCATGCGCATCATCACCGGCATACTGGAACAGAGCTACGGAAGCATCTGGATCAACGGCCTGGATACGCGCGTTTACCGCGAAGAGCTGCAAAGCCTCATCGGTTTCCTGCCGCAGGAATTCGGCACGTACGAGAACATGACATCGTACGAGTTCCTCGACTATCAGGCGATCATGAAGGGGCTGACCGACGAGCGGACGCGGGCGGAGCGGATAGAATACGTCCTCAAGGCCGTGCACATGTACGAGCGCAAGGACGATAAAATCGGCTCGTTCTCGGGCGGAATGAAGCAGCGCATCGGCATTGCACTGATATTGCTGCACCTGCCGCGAATCCTCGTCGTCGACGAACCTACCGCAGGCCTCGACCCGCGCGAACGCATACGCTTCCGCAACCTGCTCGTCGAACTGAGCAAAAACCGCGTGGTCATCTTCTCAACCCATATCATAGAAGACATCTCAAGCTCCTGCAACCAGGTGGTGGTAATAAACAAAGGCGAGCTGAAGTATTTCGGCGAACCGGAAAAGATGGTCGACATGGCCGTGGGGAAAATCTGGCAGTTCCACATCGACAAGGAATCGTTCGATGAAAAGCTCGAGAAATCACTCGTCGTACACAACATCCAGGACGGCGATCTGATACAGGTGCGCTACCTCTCGGCCGGACAGCCCTGGCCCGGCGCCGTACAGGTGGAGGCAAACCTCGAAGACGCCTACTTATGTCTCTTGAAAAATATGTAAGATATGAATCTGAAAAATTATATAACGCTCGTAACGAAAGTCATCCGGTATAATCTGAAAATCATATTTGCCGGTAAGTTCTTCTGGTTCCTCATGGCCGCATTTGCCTTTTTCGCCTTTTTCATGTTCCAGCAGGCGTGGAACAGGAGCGAAATCAACGAAGGCTCGATATACAGCCTGCTGCTCTTCCCCTGCCTGCTGCTCATCTTCTACCCCGTCGTCTTCGGCATACAAAACGACGAAGACAACCGCATCCTCGAGATCATATTCGGCATCCCCAACTACCGCTACAAAATCTGGGGCGTGCGGATGCTGATGGTCTACGCCGCCAACTACGTCATCCTCGTCATCTTCGCCTACGTCGCCCGCCTGCTGTTGTATCCGGTCAACATATTCGAGATGGCCGCCCAGCTGATCTTCCCCATGCTCTTCTTCGGAAACCTCGCCTTCATGTTCTCCACCATCACAAAGAGCGGCAACGGCACAGCCGTGATCATGATCGTCCTCGGCCTCGTCTTCTTCATCTTCATGAACGCCGTCAACACAATGACCAATTCCTTCTGGAACGTCTTCCTGAACCCTTTCACCATCCCCCGCGACATCCACCCCGTGATATGGCAAAACACCATCCTGAAAAGCCGCATCTTCCTCCTGGCCGGCGGCACAGTCTGGCTGATGATCGGCCTGCTGAACCTCCAGAAGCGCGAGAAGTTCGTATAAAATGCATACACAGACGTCCGTTCGCATGATAACACGATTTCGAGTGGTGTATTTATCTTTTTGGATAAATACGAGTCATGCCTCCAAAGCGGCGCCTTTATCTTCCAGAAACGCTAATGAATTTTTCCTACAATCATCCGTTCCGGTACCCAGCCGAAAAACCGGCTATCCCGTGAAATTTCCGCATTATCGCCCAACATGTAGTAATATAATGTATTACCTAATTGTTTTATTTCGGCTATTCGTTTCACTAACAGCACATCCGTATTTTCAGGATTATTAAAAACGACAATGTCTCCGACTTTAGGTTTTTTAAAGCCCGGCAACCGATGATATCCCCAGTTACGTCCAGCATCCGCTTCTCGCCAGGAAGCAATATGTGTAAATACATTAATCAAGGGAATATCCGCCCAACGTTCCGGCAACCGCCCACCGTAGGAAAACTTGTCAATCCACAGCCACTCATTCGTCCTAATCGCAGGCTCCATACTGGCAGATGAAACCTTGCACGGCTCTCCGATACAAATCCGGATCACAATAGCCAACAGAATGATCACGGCAAAGAACAAAATTATTTTTCCAATTCGTTTCATATATAATTATATTTATCCGACCAAATGCACCAACGCAATACGAACCGCCTCATCGCTCCCGAAATCCCGGAAGTCTTTCGTAAAGCAAATTTTTCCTCGCTTCTTTTTTGACATATATCATTTGCCTGTAATCCTGATTTGTTCATTGCGTAACCTCCGGGACTTTTACTGAAAAGGATATGATGAGCGGATTGTCGTCAACATCCGTATTTTGTAAATACTTTTTCAACTTACTTTCCGGCATTTCAACTAACGCTTTATTATCGGCCAGCACTTTATCAAGCCTGTAAGAATTGGGGGACGAATAAAAAACATCTCCTTTTGCACAATGTATGTTTTTAAGGAAAAGGTTACTGATGTTTTTGTTTTTGGATAATTTATACGAATCAATGACAAGACTCTTCCCTGTTCGCTTGTCATAAAACAAATGAACATCCTCGATTCCTTCAAATATGGTATAAAGATAGTTTTCCATATCAATTACGTCACCCCAGGGCACGATATAGCCGCTTTGCTGTTTCTCTTTAAAATCATCCCGCTCACCAAAGATCAAAGTCATCTTTTTTCTGTCCTTTTCGGAGAGCATCCGGTAATTGGATTTGTTGTGAAATTTGTAATATGGATACACTTCCCTGTCTTTAACATAATATATAATATCGCTCAGTACCGGATGATAATAAATCGACCCGTCGGCATGGCAGTCAATAGAACGAATGGAAAGTCTTGTTATCATTTGCGTTTCCATAGGAAGTTGTGCCGAGACAAAACGGCAATCCTTATCAAGGAAGTGAATGCAAGTCTTTCGCATTTCCGGCTCACTGTATCCTTCGTTGTCGCTGGAAAAGAAATTTATAAATCCATCCGCACCGTCGGATGCAATATGCTCCCGATTAAATCCTAACGGAATAACCCGTTCCTGCCGACCATCTTCATTATAAACAAACAATCTTCGTGAAAAGTTATCACTAATCAATATTTTATTGTGGACAGGATCTGCCTCAAAACCGGTTATACTGATGTATTCGTTTGGCCCCTGTCCCATATCCGATATTTTATTGATAAACTTTCCTTCTTCGGTAAATATAAATACCTTGTTGGATTTTGCATTTAATATAAAAAAGCGACCATTCATAATCCTCATTTTTAGAACCTGGTCAATTAATGCATCATCGGTCGTCTCCAACCGTATCGTGTCATAATCGGCTACGAAATTCATAAAGTCATCCGATGGGTTTACTATTTCAATCGTTGTCCCGCTAAATTCCGTTCGGGGTTTATTGTCTGCGCAAGACAGCAATATGACGGCCATTATCGAAAAAAATACTTTCCTGTTCATATCTTTATTTTATTTTATCCTATAGATGATTAATACCGGATTGTCGTCATCCTTTACCCTGTTTACGGCATCCAGGTATTTTTTTGCAAAGTCCTTGTTTTTAATCGTCTTTTCGGTGAATGCGTCAATATACACATGTCGCATGATTTCAGGACTAATGGCATTAATCAAGACATCATTTTCCATGGTTGCCAGGGATGAACGCAAGTAAATCGGAAAACCTCCAAATTCGGGAATGGAGAATACATTGCCCGTTGTAATCGTTTCTTTTTTCGCTTTGTCATATATTACCCTGAATGCTAACGATATATCCAGAATAATATACCGGGATGTTTCCATAATTTTATGTGCACCTTTTAAGTAGCCTCCTTTTATGGCTATATCCAAAGCGATGTGTGGATCCCCTTCAATCAGTGCCTGCGGGAGTCGGTTTTTGATAATATTTACATAATAACGGGGGGTAATCTCTTGATTGGGCAAGACTTCATAAATAATATCAATTGTGCTGTTAAGCGTCAAGGCCCGGCTATTATACAGGGAATAATAATTTTCCAGTCCCCAGCCCCGGTTAATTCCATCTACCTTCGTAAAAGGCAAAAAACAGGCTGTTTTATTTTTATCCGTATCAAGTATGAAATGCTGATACCTCCCTAATTTCGAATCACTCCAATCATTTACAATATGATATTTTGAACCGTCAAAAGTAAAAAAAGTCATTCCCCAGGAACCATTTAAAGAAATATCACGAATATATTTCCCATTAAAATCATATAACATGATTTTATCCAATACGGGAACAAGAACTCCCACAGTTGAATCCATGACAACCATATCGTTTACTGCAGGGGGATATTCTCCCGGCCCAGCTCCCGTTGCCTGTATTTTGGCATGAAAACTCCCATCTCGATTAAAAACAAAGACACTTAGAGTAAGTTCGTCATACACCAGTATCTTGTCTTTTCTTAAATGCACTCTTTTTACATCCCCGATTAAACATTCGGGACCGGTTTCTAAAATAACAACTTCTACCGAGTCAGTATTTATCAGGAAAGAACCATCCAGTTCTTCCTCCAACCGGTCTATATCCACAATAATCTGCTCCAGATTCCCGGGAACTGTTCCGGCAACTCTTTTTTTACAGCCGGTAATAAATAATCCTATACATATCAGTAATAATCCTGTTTTTTTCATATTAATCTTTTTTTATGTGATAAAGTAATATCCATGTATTCATTTCTTTCGGGTCATCGCCGCGCCTGAGTACGTTCATTTTGGACCGAAGCCTTTTTGTTATCATTCCTTCTTTCATGTTTTTCATATTCCCGACAACAAGTCTTTTTTAAATCTGTACTTGACAATAATAAAATTATCACCCTCCGTTAGCGCCCTTACTTTTTTTTCTGTTTGCCCGTCAAATTTATAATCGGGAAATATTGCTGACAGATAGGCCGGATCTACAATCGAATACAAATACTCATTATCGACATAAATCGGATCAAGCATCATATTCCCGGACTTAAATTTATGATTGAAACAGATAAACTGGTCACTCTGCCGGTTCAAGATGTATATATAACCGTTATTATTCAATGCATAAGTGATTATCCAATATTTATCGCCTATTATTTTCCGGCACAGAATGGAATATCCGGTCTCCTCCCGATTTTTCAGGAATCTTCTGGGATCGTCACCTAATACTTTAGGAGATAAAGGCCGGTCTTTAAACCGTATGGCATATTCCGGATACAAAAGGCCTTCACTTTGAGGCTCTATACGGTATAGATTATTGTCTTGTCGTCCGGCAGCAAAATACTGACACTTGCCATCATTAAAAAAATGTAATGGATCTCCCGATACAAATCCTCTTGGATATAATTCTTTGAAAGGTTGCTTTACAATCAACTTTCCCGTTACTTTGGAATAGACCCATATCGTAGAATTAAGATCATTTTCAAATTTCGGCTGATAAAACATGTATAAAGAATCTCCGATTGATTGAAAATCATTGAGAATGCCGATCTCTTTGGGGAGCGCAATCTTGTCGATAAACACGGATGATGTGTCATAAACATAAATATTCCCGTAAGGATCGAGGAATTCCATATTTCCGGTCACCGGATTCAGGAGGAAATCCGTTACTATTGCAAAATATCCGGCGCCTTGTCCACGTAAATGACTTGTATTGAACAGGAACCGTCCGTCTCTATCAAAAGAATAAACCGTATAATTTCTTGAACAGAAAAGAAAATACCGGCTTTCCGTAATATAAAACTTCTTAACATTATAAAACAAGGCGCTGTCCCTGTTTTCGAGAAAGATCAATTCAACCTTGTCAAATAAATCCGACAAGTCGGGCAGTGTAACCGGATCTCCTATTTCAAGAACACGGAATGTATCTTCATTGTGTTGTTTTTCCTTACATGCCGAAAATGCCATTGCCAGGCAGATCGCATAAACATAAAATTTATTCATAGCTAATCGCAATAAGTCAAACCATTCGGATACCTCACGCTCAATTTGCGAACGATTTTTATTAAAATTGTCATACGAAGTCAAGGTATGAATTATTATAATTATAATAAAGGCATTTGAGAATTTCATATTCATTTATGATTATTTTTTATGTAATATTTGATTATAAATTGATTGTCTTTATCAATATGGATGTTTTTTATTGCTTCATGATAAATAATACAAAGACCCTTACGATCAAGTATGTAATATTTATTTTTGTACATTAGCATCTTGTCGCACTTGTAGAGTATAGAATTTTCAGTCAATTCCAAAGGAATAATTTGAATTGAGTCAAAAACGTCTTTGAAATTAAAACTGTTTGGACGTGGGAGTTGAATATTCAAAACAATATGATCATTCCTGCTTTTTTCTTGTATGCAGCTATAAAATAATAAAATAGATATAATTAGGAGAAAGTATCTCATGATTTTTTTTATAAACATTTGACAAACATTATTTTATTTAATTCATATCAAGTGTAATTGATTGCGGCTACTTTCATAACTCATAAATTTGAAATTCCTCCTTTTTAGAGCTATAACAGATAAGTTTATTATCAAAAAAACAAATCGAATCATACCAGGAATCTATTAACTGATAAATTTTATTGAGTCTGAAATCATTGTTTTCATAGACTAATTCTGCTATATGATTACAGGACGGGATATTCTCCGAATCATGTCCAATATATAACAAATAAATTTTGTTGTTAAAGGATGAAACACAGTTAAATAGTATATACGTATTTTTTCGCTTGTTATTCAGGCTTTTTGCCTGTTCGATTCTCTTGAAAGACAGTCTGCTTTCAAATATGTCATAATCAAGATATTTATCCAGCAGGACATTCCCGTGAATATCATATAAAGAAAGAACAGGATCATCACATTTCACCGAAAGTATGCTGTTATTGAAAAAATGAAGCATATACGTATTGCCGGATATTTTCTCATCTTCCTCGCCGCGATAGCTGCCAAAGGCAAACTGCAGATTCAGATATTTGTCATATTTCACTAACGGCAATGTATCTGATACTGAGGACAGATATATGTTTGCCGATTCATCCATGCAAAAACCGAATGGAGTGAATGTGCTGATTTCTTTTCTATCCGCTCTGATAAAATCTCCCTCCGCAGTAAATGTTTTGAATCCGTTACACTCTAATACGTACAGGGTATCATTGAAACAGTTAATACCGCCCAGACAGGTAAACTCTCCCGGCCCGTTCCCACGGGCGCCTATACTTCCAAGACAGTTCATATCCGAATCAAATTTCAGTATCCTCGAATTATATATATCGGAAGCATATATGTTTTTCGTGTCATGCGTAATGCACATAACTTCTTTAAAAAAAGCACTGTCGCTTAATTCTTCGACGGTTTTAACAGGTTTCAAACTAATGATCTCTACTTTGTCCTCTGCACATGACAATAAAATAAAGACAATAAATACATTCATCAAAAAAAAATTCGCTTTCATTTTAGTTTTTTTTATTAAAGTTCAATATAAAGAGGGCGCTGCATGTTCTTTCCGATGACTGCATGACGTCAAAAACAGGAACACAGTAACGCTTAATAATGATGTTACGCAGTACTTTTTGTGCACTGCAAGTTGACGCCGGAAGGCGTCTGATTTGGATAACCCCGTGCTGGGCCGAAGGCGCAGCTCGGGGTTATCCGCCTTGGACGCCTTCCGGCGTCGACCTGCAATACACATATATATGCCATGCGTAACATCAGTTAATAATAAATTTCTCATAATTAATAGCTGTTTAAAATAAAAGATAGTTGTTTTCATTTTCTTATATTTGATTGATTTTTGTCAAAAAACACTTTGCGGATTCAAAATATCCAACTGTCAATTCGGGATTATCCTTGTCGGGAATAAAGACATCGGACAGTTTTTCCATCAGGAATATCGAAGAAATTTCCCACATAACCGATCTGTTCATTGTGTAACCTCCGGGACTTTTATTGAAAAGGATATGATGAGCGGATTGGCGTCAACATCCGTATTTTGTAAATACTTTTTCAATTTGCTCTCCGGCATTGCGGATAACGTCTTGTACGCCTTATTGAGCCAGTAATAGTTGGGAGACGAATAAAAAACATCCCCCTTCGCACAATGTACGTATTTCAGGAATAGATTACTGGTATTTTCTTTTTTGGATAATTTATCCGAATCAAAGACTATACTCTTCCCTGTTTGCTTGTCATAAAACAAGTGAACTTCATTGCCTCCTTCGAATACGGTATATAGATAATTGTCCGTATCTATTACGTTACCCCAAGGTACGATATAACCTTCTTTCTGTTTTTCCTTAAAGTCATTCCGTTCTCCGTAGATCAGCGTCATCTCTTTCCTGTCCTTTTCGGAAAGCATCCTGTAATCGGATTTGTTGCGAAACTTGTAATACGGATGCACTTCCCGGTCTTTAACGCAATATATAATGTCGCTCAGTATCGGCTGATAATAAATTGACCCGTCGGCATGGCAATCAACAGGCCGCATCGTACTAAGTTCTATATTCCGTGTTTCCATAGGAAGCTGTGCCGAGACAAAACGGCAATCCTTATCAAGGAAGTGAATGCAAGTCTTCCGCATTTCCGGCTCACTGTATCCTTCGTTGTCGCTGGAAAAGAAATTTATATATCCGTCTGCGCCATCAGATGTTATATGCTCCCGATTAAAGCCTAATGGAATAATCTGTTCCTGTCGACCATCTTCATTATAAACAAACAGTCTTCGTGAAAAGTTATCACTAATCAGTATTTTATTGTGGACAGGATCTACCTCAAAGCCGGTTATGCGAATATATTCGCTTGGCCCCTGTCCCGTATCCGATATCTTATTGATAAACTTTCCTTTTTCGGTAAATATAAAAATCATGTTGAATTTTGTGTTTAATATAAAAAAACGACCATTCATAATCTTCATCTTTAGAATCTGGTCAATGAGCGCATCATCGGTTGTTTCTAATCGTATCGTGTCATAATCGGCTACAAAATTCATAAAGTCGTCCGATGGGTTTACTATGTCAATCGTTGTTCCGCTAAATTCCGTCCGGGGCTTATTGTCTGCGCAGGACAGCAATATAACGGCTATTATCGAAAAAATTAAAGCTGTTAATAAGGAAGATACGGATATTTTCATATTAATCTTTTTTTACGTGATAAAGTAATATCCAGGGATTCATGTTTTCTGTGTCATCGCCGCGCCTGAGCGCGTTCATTTTGGATTGAAACCTTTCCTTTTGCTCTTTTGTTATCTTTCCTTCTTTCTCATGCTGATCATACCGGTTAATATCTTCCATGATTCTCTCTGAATCATATATTCCAATCAGTGCATCCTCCGTCTGACCGCAAAATTCATTCCCATAAAACATATATTCCAGATCGTCATCTAAACTGCCGACAGATGTCTTTAATTCCTGAGTACGGGCATTGTATACAAAGAATATATCGAATATCTTATAAATAGAATTAAAACAAAACAAGTCCCCAACCCGGAACATCTTTTTGATTGATGTAATGCGATCTTTCTGCAGTAACAGATCAAGCGATTTCGTTCTTTCCGTATAAATATCCTCAATTTCCTGTGGAGAGTATCTCAATGAACCGAAATCAACCCAATAGAGACGGCTCATTTCCGTATCGCGGAGAAAATAAACCGTGTCGTACATAGGTTTGCAAAATAATACTCCCTCTTCCTGAGGAGCAAACACCGGATTTCCCATATTGATTGGATATTGTTTGGATGGAAAAAACCTTTCTTTTATTCCTCCGTGAATATCCCTGACTACAAGGCTGTACAATTCACCTCTTTTCGGCTGATCCAGAAACAGATAGAATAAACCGTTTTTATAATGCAACTGGTCGGCATACTGGTTAATTTTGATGGATTCCTTCACCTCTCCGTCAAACGTACAGGACAAAATCGACTGCCGGTAATTATCCAGCAAGTAAATAAGCTGTTCTTCTTCATTTACGGTAAAATCATTCAATTCGATAATTTCTTCCGGCCCCTGCCCTTTGGAACCTATCCTGTTCAAAAAATTACCCCGCATATCGAAACGATAGACAGCACTCGATCTTTGGGATTCCAACACAAAAATATTATCACCGCAAATCGCCACTTTTCTTATTTCACCTAATATGCAGGAGACATTAAATTCTAACGGAATTACATCAATTTTATCAACAATTGTTGACAGGAGAATTGTATGATTTATATCAGTACTAATATCCTGCTCCGGTACCGGTATAGTCACATAATCCCCATGAATAATGCTCCCTCTCTGTTCTTTCCGATGACTGCATGACGTCAAAAATATGAACACAATAACGCTTAATAATAAATTTCTCATAATTGACAACTGTTTAAAATCAAAGATGAAGACATATTAGAAATCTCATATAGAATAAATTTCAATATTAATCCTGAAATAAATTTATCATATAAAGTACCAATACACCTTCATCTTCTTCATCTTGTGTTTTTAATTACTGCCGGATCCCGATCCCGAACTTCCGCCACTCAAGAAATCGTCACAATTTACAGGACTACACATAGAATTTCCTCCTCTTTTACAATTAACCGCCAAATTTTCAAATGTCACTTTCAGAGTACCTCCAGCAGGTATTGTGAAGGTTATGCCACCAATAACAACAGGTATTCCCTGGCCTACTATCGTAATACTACAAGGCCCTGTAGTTCTATCATATATAGTACTGGAAGAACTGCCGTCACCTCCACCGGAAGAATTGGACTGCGCAAGAATCTCTGTGTGCAGTCTACCGTCCATAATTCCATAATTATTGACGGCATGTCGAATATTTAATCCCAACATAAGAGCTAATGCTCCTGTTCCTAAAATTGTCAATTTAATTTTTTTCATTATATATTATAATTATAGTAAATAAAATATTTGTAAACTCTCTATGCTTAAAATAACCACCTTCCACCCCTTGCGGGGCATCGTCGATGCTGTTTGCGTAGCAGGCCGTAGAAGCGCTGCCGGACTTGATTAAAAATTATATTCTTCATAATCATCCCTTTCTTTTAATGTAGAGACGCGATGCATCGCGTCTCTACTGCAAGGCTATCACTCTGCAACTGCAGTGCACAAAACCATCTCTCGGAAAATATAAATTCCACATTCGATTTGGATATTTTCATATTAATCTTTTTTCACGTGATAAAGTAATATCCAGGGATTCATGTTTTCCGTGTCATCGCCGCGCCTGAGCGCGTTCATTTTGGACTGAAACCTTTCCTTTTGCTCTTTTGTTATCATTCCTTCTTTCTCATGCTGAGCATACTGGTTAATATCTTCCATGATTCTCTCTGAATCATATATTCCAATTAGTGCATCCTCCGTCTGACCGCAAAATTCATTCCCATAAAACATATATTCCAGATCGTCATATAAACTGCCGACAGACGTCCTTAATTCTTGAGTATGGATATTGTATACAAAGAATATATGGATTATCTTATAAAGAGATTTAAAGCAAAGCCAATCCCCAACCCGAAAAACATGATCAATTGATGTGACACGGTTTTTCTGCAGTAACAGATCAAGCGACTTTGTTCTTTCCATATAAATATCCTCAATTTCCTGTGGAGAAAATCTTAATGAACCGAAATCAACCCAATAGAGACGGCTCATTTCCGTATCACGGAGAAAATATATCGTGTCGTTCATGGGTTTAGAAAATAACACGCCTTCCTCTTGTGGAGTAAACGCTTGATGTGTTCGACTGATTGGATATTGTTTGGACGGAAAGAACCTTTCTTTTATCCCTCCGTGAATATCCCGGACTACAAGGCTGTACAACTCACCTTTTACCGGTTCGTCATAAAACAGATAGAATAAACCGTTTTTATAATGCAACTGGTCGGCATACTGGTTAATTTTGATGGCTTCCTTCACCTCTCCGTCAAATGTGCAGGACAAAACAGTCTGCCGGTAATTATCCAGCAGATAAATAAGCTGTTCTTCTTCATTTACGGTAAAATCACTCAATTCGATAACTTCTTCCGGCCCCTGTCCTTTGGAACCTATCTTGTTCGAAAAATTGCCCTGCATATTGAAACGATAAACAGTACCCGGTCTTTGGGATTCCAATACAAAAATATTATCGCCACAAATCGCCACTTTTCTTATTTCACCCAATATACAGGAGTCGTCAAATTCCAGCGGAATGATATCAATTTTGTCAATAAATGTTGACAGGGGAATTGTATTACTCATATCAGTATTAATATCCTGCTCCGGTACCGGTATAGTCACATAATCTTCATTAACGCTCTCTCTCTGTTCTTTCCGATGACTGCATGATGTCAAAAACAGGAGCGTAATAATGCCTAATAATAAATTTCTCATAATCATCCTTTTTCTCTTATAAATTCCTTTAAATTCCACATTCGATTCAGATTTGATAATATATGCTTTCATTTTCGGTTTAGAAATAACGTTTTTTGATATTTTTCAAGTAAGCATTATTTAATTGAGGGAATCCCTTGTCGGGAACAAATAGATTGGAAACGTTCAAAGTACTGTCCAAAACAAAATAATATGGATAACCAATATTTTCTGCCGGCAAATTAAGATTTGGCGTGTTCGCTACATTAAATTCATGAATTCCATACAGGGGTTTTTGTCTGTTGAAAATTTTATTATTTCTATATGCCCCTAAAAACAATATGTTATCTTTATCTATCGAATCAATCCATTGAAGTAATGTATGTATGGAATAACTTACACAACTTTCGCAATTCATTTCGGAAAACCGGTATACAAGTATCACATTTTGACCTTTCTTGAAAAATTCCTGCAGAGGGATCACATTATCTGACGAATCTTTGACAAGAATATCGTTCAATCGGATATTACTGTTTTCAATTTCTGTCGAAAGATTTGTTCTAAGTACATTTAATTCGTCAGACGGTTCTTGAATCAATTTTTTATCTTGCTTCTTATATTCACGAAAGTTCATGAATGTGAAAAAAATTGCAGAAAGCAAGACTGTAATAATAATGATTGTGGATTTCTTATTCATGGCTATCGGTTAAAAATCTTTTAACTGAAAAAATACCAGTACGGGATTGTCATCTTCTGATAACCCTTTCAGCTTTTCCTTGTCCTCTTCTGTTATGATAGAACTGTTATACAGCAAAGAATCGTTCTTGTCTGGAAAATAGAAAGAAATAAACCAGTTATCCGATGTCGCTACGGGAAATGTCATCGCAGGTATTTCATTCCTGTCATCGCATATTGCATCGGTGCCACCTGTTAGATTACCGGTGTTTTTGTCCCGGTATACTATGGTTTGCAATCCGGTGAAGTCGTTTTTCAGGAAAAAAGTATTCTGGGATATGGTTTCAAGGTATTCGCCGAGGTGATAGTAATAATCATTTTGAGTTGTGGCGCTCTCAAATTCGTTCATACTGCCTTTGATATAGCGTTCGGGAAGTTTCTTCTTGCTGTAATCCATAATATATTTCGCTTCCAGTCGATTCGTCTCACTTATGTAGTGATAAACAGTATCGGTATACTTTTGGGTTATTTTGATTGCATTGTTATTAGGATATAAATAATTATATCCACCATAATTGACGATGTCGGATAATACAGGTATAGCGACCGATTTCAATTTGAAGTTCTTGTCGGTTACAAACAGCGTATAATCTCCCAAAAGTCCGAGATGTCCATTTCCTTGTCCATCAAGCGCTTTGAAAATATATCCATCCGGAATGACCGCGAGATTGTAGAACCCGAAAGGCAATCTCGTTTTTCGGATAAATTGACCGGATGCTGTAAAAAATAATAAAAACGAATGTTGATAAGCGACCAGTTCATCATTGTCCGCATCATAAGCTATGTCATATAACCTGATAAGCTCGCCCGGTCCCTGTCCATAGGAAATCCTTATAATAAATTCCCCTTCCCTGTCAAAAATAGCGATTCCTCCTCCTTTAAACCTGTCGTAAATATAGATATGAGAATCCGTGGCGATTACTTTATAAATGACGTCAAGCAGACTCTCGTCTGTAGTTTCAAGCGGTATCAGTTTGATTTCTTTTACCAAGGAGCCAAAATCAAAAGATTGTCTTTTAAGAAACGGATTCAAATCTACCTTTATTACAGAATCGATTTCCGTATGCAAGATCGTGGTGAAATCAAGGTGCAGGGAGGCAATTTGCTCTTCGGTAAAATGTGAACTTTTATTCTGTTGGTTTACACAACTAATAAAAAAAATGATCAAAATCAGAATGATATATTTTTGCATATGTTTTATTTTTTATATAATAAAAATGGGATGAGAGATACTCTTTGAATAAAAATAAGTATCTCTCAAAACCTGTTTAGCAACCTACCTTTCTACAATTAGTATTTCCATATGGACAGATAATTTCATACCTATTGTTTGAGTTTGTCTGTGATGAAGCTCCACTTCCACTGATAGATCCGGCTCCATATGATACACTCCCGTTGCCACTAGACGATTTCGTTAATGGACATGGCCTCTTCTCCTCTCTTTCATCTTTATAGAATCCTTGCCCTTGCCAAAAATTACTCCAACCGCCCCATTCTGCTGAAGAATTGGACTGAGCCAACACTTCCATGTGTAATTTACCGTCCATAATTCCATAATTATTGACGGCATGTCGAATATTTAATCCCAACATAAGAGCTAATGCTCCTGTTCCTAAAATTGTCAATTTAAATTTTTTCATTGTGTATATAATCATAATAAATAAAATATTTGTAAATTCTCTATGCTTAAAATAATCACCTTCTACCCCTTGCAGGGCATCGTCGATGCTGTTTGCGTAGCAGGCGATAAAAAGCGTTGCCGGAATTGATTAAAAATTATATTCTTCATAAACATCCCTTTCTTTTAATGTAGAGACGCGAAGCATCGCGTCTCTACTCATCCTCCAGTCGCCGGTTGATTTCTTTCAGTTTGGCGATGCTGTCCGTATCCTGTTGATTGCAGCTACCAAAAGATGCTGCAATTAACAGGAATATAATGCTGCGGTATAATGTTTTCATAATCATTTTTTGAAGTAGTATTTTATGAGTAAGGGATTGTCAAATTCACTGTATTGGTTTTTCCTTTCGATATTTTCCGCGTCTAAAATCGTATCGGGTGCGACGGTTCTTTTTTGTTCAATATTTGACAGTTCCGGCATGAAACCTATAACAAATTTTTCACTCCAGTAAACAGGATAAAAGTATGCGTTTTCCTTTGTTTTCTCGAAAATCAAAAACTGTTGATTCCTTTTGTCGTAAAAGATATTTACATCTTTGCTTTTCCTCATAACCTGAGTGTATATGTAATCCGAATTGCCTCCCGATGTTCCGAAAATACAATTTATAATTTCGGATGTCCGGACTTTCTCCATATATTCCAGTAATATCTTTTTTGTTCTTGCGTCATTATGTTTTTCAACGGGGGGAATAACAAGTTTATCCAAGTCAATGTTTAATTTCCCAAAATCCCATGTATATGCTACGGAAAGTTTCCCGTCAGCGGACAATTCATAGATGTTATTATCAACCGGCCTTACCAGGTAATTGCCGTAGGGAAACAGGGGTGTGCTGATTCTTCTGTAAAAATTATCCGTTTCGGGGAAACATTCATTGACGAAACGGTTTTTACTTTTCGAATAAAATTTAAGCCTGTTATTATAATCGAAAGTCCAGAAAGCAATCATATCGGAATTTAAATATTTAATGTATTTATAAGCGCCGTTCCCGCTTTCCGGCAAATTATATTTCCGTATAAAATTACCGTTCATATCGTATTCGTGCAATTTTGAATCAATGGCAGAAACAAATATAATTTTGTTATTATCCTTATCAATATCAAAATCTGAGATATGGTTGTATTGTTCCGGTCCCTGTCCCCGGTTGTCAATACTGAACAGAAATTTCCCGCTATGGTCAAATGCGAGTATTTTTGATAAGTTGTAATCAAAAATGTATAAATTATTGTTATAACAAACAAGTCCGGTTATGTATTTGATAAGAGATTCATCATTCGTTTCGAGCGGAATGATTTCTACCTTGTCGAATATGTCGAAAATAGATACATCATTTGAAATATTGTCAATATCAACGAAGATAGCATTTGTTTTATTACCGGTTTGCTCTTTACATCCGTATGAAATAAATAAAGAGAGAAGCATTATACATGCAATGATTTGTTTCATTCTGATTTCTTTTAAAAAGGATGTGTCAAAGGTGATTTGAACCGCTACCTCCACCGGAAGAATTGGACTGTGCAAGAATCTCCGTGTGCAGCTTACCGTCCATAATTCCATAATTATTGACGGCATGTCGAATATTTAATCCCAACATAAGAGCTAATGCCCCTGTTCCTAAAATTGTCAATTTAAATTTTTTCATTATATTATAATTATAATAAATAAAATATTTGTAAACTCTCTCTACTTAAAATAACCACCTTACACCCCTTGCGGGGCATCGTCGATGCTGTTTGCATAGCAGGCGATAAAAAGCGCTACCGGAATTGATTAATATTTATATTCTTCATAATCGTCCCTTTCTTTTAATAATTCCCGAATCTCTTTCTTTAACGAATCCGTATCGTACCACACGCGGCTTCGGATGTTGGCATAGATTCCCATGTACAAAAGATAGACCGCCGACAGGATGACGACGACAATCCTGTACTTCTTCTTTTTCCTGAAAATCCGAACCGTATAAAAGGACAAGGCAAAAGCAATGCCGGTTGTGGCTATATAGGCATAACGGTCGGCAACCACCGCAAAACGCGAAAGCGAAATAATATGCAGGGCTACCGCTATATGGATCAGGAAAAACAGCAAGCTGAAAAGAATTACTTTGTTGGAAAGGACAGACCGCCCGAACGAAATCGCCAGGAGGATGATCAGCGAAGGATAAATCAGCAGCCAGCCCGGCAAAGGGGCGCCCACCAGCGAAGGAAAGGGATATAAATAAGACAGCTTAAAGGGAAAAACCGTTTTGAAAAGATATTCCGAAAAAGCATAGCAGGCATATACAAAACGCTGCCATAAAGGATAAGTATCCCTCTGGCTGATGATCGATTTTCCATCCGATTGCGAAAGCATGGTCAGGATACCGAAAACAAACGCCAGGATGAAAAACGGGGCTGCCTGCTGCCATACTTTTTTATCCCTGAAACTGTGTCCGGTCATCCAGTACAGCAGCAGCATCCAGACAGGAAACGTGACGGCCTGTTCTTTCCCCAGGAAAGAAAAAACAAAAAGCGCCAGCGTAAAAGCGTAGTACCTGGACTTCCCGTATTTTAAATACAGAAGAAAACTGTAACTCGCCGCTAAATAGTAGAAGGCATAGACCAGGATTTTGGATGCGCTCATCCAAGCTACCGATTCCACGTTGAACGGGTGTACGGCAAAAATCAAAGCCGTCAGGAACGCAACCAAAGCAGCGTTTTCCGTCTTTATTTTCGTGTTGATTTCCAGCAACAGCCTGAAACAGCAGTAAACCAGGCAGGTATTGGCGATATGCAACAGCAAACTCGCCAGATGAAACGGGAAGGGATCGTACCCGAAAAGCGAATGCAAGCTTAAATAAAGCAACTCATTGAAAGGCGCATATTGACCGTGATAAAATTCGGTAAGTATCGCCCACAGGTTCCTCCACGTAAAGCCGCTGCCGGTGTAATGATTCATCACCACCCACTGATCGTCCCAGTAGTACAGGAAATTATTCCCCAAAATCGGGAAATAGACTGAAATCACAACTGCAGCCAGCAACGCAGGGTAAAGACCGTTTTTTAATTTGTCGACAGAAAGTTTCATTCTTTTTCACTTATAAATTTCTTTTCTACAAATTGATAAAAATAATCTGCAAAATATTTTGTCTCAATATCCAGCACAAAAGAAGTAACAACGCGATCCCCGGATGTCAAAAGCAATAACGCCGGAACATTATTCGCCTGAACTAACCCCATATCTTTATTGCCGAATTCATAAATGTGGATGTCTATATTATTTGATTTCAAATATAGCCTGACATCATCTCCCACATAATCAGCCAATATTACAATGCGGTCTTTCCCGATTTTCCTTTTTAATTTATTGAGTAATATGAACTGTTCGGAAATGCATGAATTACAGGCTAACAGCGTATAATATAATACAACCTTTTCACCCCGCAGAATTTCCGACAAATTTATTGTTTTTTCTTCCTGCAATTTCTCATTTGGATTTAAAAACCGATCACGGTTCACTTCTTTAACATTAACAGGATGAAATCTGTTATTTTCATATTGCATATATTGTAATATCTGCTCAATAACATATTGATTTCTGTTGCCGTTCACCGGCTCTGTCCTGTCATCAAATGTGCTGTGATTTTTATTTTTATTGAATAAGAAAACAAAAACAAAAACAGAAAACAGCAGAACAAAAGCTGTTAATAAGGAAGATACGGATATTTTCATATTAATCTTTTTTCACGTGATAAAGTAATACCCAGGGATTCATGTTTTCTGTGTCATCGCCGCGCCTGAGCGCGTTCATTTTGGACTGAAACCTTTCCTTTTGCTCTTTTGTTATCATTCCTTCTTTCTCATACCGGTCATACCGGTTAATATCTTCCATGATTCTCTCTGCATCATATATTCCAATTAGCGCATCCTCCGTCTGACCGTAAAAAACATTCCCATAAAACATATACTCCAGATCGTCATATAAACTGCCGTTAGACGTCCTTAATTCCTGAGTACGGATATTATATACAAAAGAAATTTGTAATCCTTTATATATTGAGTTAAAATAAAGCCAGTCTTTAACCCGGAAAACATGATCAATTGATGAAGTGCGATGCATTAGATCATACGACTTTATTCTTTCCATATAAATATCCTCAATTTCCTGTGGAGAATATCTCAATGAACCGAAATCGACCCAATAGAGATGACTCATTTCCGTACCACGGAGAAAATATATCGTGTCGTTCATGGGTTTAAAAAACAATACTCCCTCCTCCTGTGGAGTAAACACATGATGACCCATATTGAGGATATATTGTTTGGACGGGAAAAACCTCTCTTTTATTCCTCCGTGAATATCCCTGATAACAAGACTGTACAACTCGCCTTTTACCGGTTGATCCTGAAACAGATAGAATAAACCGTTTTTATAATGTATATGATCGGCATACTGATTAATTTTGATGACTTCCTTCACCTCTCCATCAAACGTGCAGGACAAGATCGACTGCCGGTAATTATCCTGCAGGTAAATAAGCCGGTCTTCTTCATTTACGGCAAAATCTCTTAATACGACAAGTTCTCCAGGCCCCTGCCCTATGGAACCTATACTGTTCAAAAAATTGCCCTGCATATCGAAACGGTAAACAGTACCAGCACCCGGCCTCCGGCGTTCCAAGACAAATATATTATCGCCGCAAATCGCCACTTTGCCGATCTCACCTAATATACAGGAGTCATTAAATTCCAGCGGAATTATATCTATTTTATCAACAAACGCTGACAGGGAAATTACATGATCCATATCACGATTCATATCCTGCTCCGGTACCGGTATAGTCACATAATCCTCATTAACGCTCTCTCTCTGTTCTTTCTGATGACCACATGACATCAAAAACATGAACACAATAACGCTTAATAATAAATTTCTCATAATTGATAACTGTTTAAAATAAAAGATAGCTGTTTTCATTTTCTTATATTTGATTGATTTTTGTCAAAAAACACTTTGCGGATTCAAGATGTCCAACTGTCAATTCGGAATTATCCTTGTCGGGAATAATATACTCCCATATTGGTTTAAATAGCCATTTATTTTAGATGTCATATTTTCCACGAATTTCTTCTAAATATATTTTCGTCAGTTCCGGATTCATTTTGTTGAAGATATGCAGAAATGATATTTTCATACTTTTATCCAGCACAAAGAAAAATGGCGCCTCAATTTCCGTAACAGGCAGATTTATGCCGCTTAACATTCGTTTTCCGTAACAGTTATCCCGGAGTCTCAATGGATAGTCGCCGGCAATCAGAATCGTTTCGTTATGCTCAAAATCAGTAAATTTCTCTTTTATCAATTCAATTGCCGAATCAACGCACGGCGTACAGGTATTGGTTGAAAAACAGAAAACCAGGCGAGGGTTTAATGCCAGTTTGTACAGCGGAAATGTGTTAATCGAATCTTTTCCCCAAAAAACTTGTTTGTTGTCAAGGGATGTTTGGGAATATTTAATGGTGCGGCGGTATATCTCCAGACTGATTCGTTCAGCTTCTCTTACGGTATAGAACTCATCCTCCAGTCGCCGGTTGATTTCTTTCAGTTTGGCGATGCTGTCCGTATCCTGTTGATTGCAGCTACCGAAAGATGCTGCAATTAACAGGAATATAATGCTGCGGCATAATGTTTTCATAATCATTTTTTGAAGTAGTATTTTACAAGTATAGGATTGTCGAATTCGTTGTATTGATGTTTTCTTTCAATATTTTCAGGGTCTAAAATGGCATCTGGAATTATGGCGTCGAAGTTTTCCGGCAGAAGATTTTCTGGAATACGTCCAATCACAAAGTCTTCCGTCCAATAGATAGGATAGAAACCGACATTTTCCGTCGTTTGTTCAAAGAGCAATGTCTGTTTTTTTATTTTATGATACATTATATTTATGTACTTGTCCTTTCTCATTATTTGTGAATACGCGTATTCGGCGTTTCCTCCCGACATTCTAAAAATATAGTTGACGACTTCGGATGCGGAGATCCGTTTCATGTAATTTGAAATTCTTTCTTTATCCCTGCCATCGAACGACGGCACATCCGGTTTATAATCAATATTTAATTTGCCGAAATCCCATGTGTATGCAACGGAAATTGTTCCGTCGGACGACATTTCATATATATTATTGTCAATGTTTCTTATTATATAATTATCATGGGAAAAAGTTTGAATATGGATTTGGTCGAAAAAAGTCTCTTCTTCGGGAAAACATTCGCTGAATATACGATTTTCCTCTTTTGAGTAAAATTTGAGTCTGTTATAATAGTCGAAAGTCCAGAAGGCTATTACGTTTTTGCTTAAATGTTTTATGGAAATGTATCCGGCGGCAATCTGCGGCAGTTTGTATTTGCTTAAAAACTGTCCGTTTAAGTCATACTCATGAAGTTCCGCAACGACAGGGGCTATAAACGATAGTACCGCTCTTTCCCCGTCGATATCAAAATCCGAAATATACGTGTATTGGTTTGGCCCCTGTCCGCGGTTGTCTATTTTAAACTTGAATTTCCCCGCCGCATCAAATGCGAGAATCGTGGAATTATAGTCAAGAATATAGCACGTATTATTATGGCATACCAGTTTGCGTATGGATCTTATCAGGGATGAATCGGTTGTTTCCAATGGGACGATTTCAACTTTTTCAAATAAATCAAAAATGGAAACCTCATCCTGTTTATCTATATCCGTTATTATAATAGCTTTTTCATTTGCTTTCCTGTTAGCCGGATTACAACCGTATAGAATGGAAAGTGAAAATAATGTGACAATGTATTTTATGTATTGCTTCATTTTAGTATGTGTTATCGTAATTGATAAAATAATTATTTTTACATGAAAAATCAAGGAAGACTTCAACAAAGAAGTCTTCCTTTGAAAAAACTACAGGCAATAATGATGCTGACGTCCAGACCATTCACATGGAATGGTGTATTCACCAGAATAACAATTAGTATTTTTCCAACATTGCCCATAATACTGTCCGCATGTAATTACTACTTCCGGTAATTCATAACCGCCGCTTCCGCTTCCGTCTCCGCCGCTGCCACTACCATTACCTGATCCGCTACCGCCCGAACCGCTACCTCCACCGGAAGAATTGGACTGCGCAAGAATCTCCGTGTGCAGTTTACCGTCCATAATTCCATAATTATTGACGGCATGCCGAATGTTTAATCCCAACATAAGAGCTAATGCTCCTGTTCCTAAAATTGTTAATTTAAATTTTTTCATTGTATAATATATAATAAATAAAACATTTGTAAACTGTATATTTGTAAACTCTCTCTACTTAAAATAACCACCTTCCACCCCTTGCGGGGCATCGTCGATGCTGTTTGCGTAACAGGCTGTAGAAACGCTGCCGGAATTGATTAATATTTATATTCTTCATAATCATCCCTTTCTTTAACGTATCCCTATCGTGCCGTACGCGGCTCCGGATATGGGCATAGATCTCTCCGTACAAAAGACAGACCGACGACAGAATGACGACGACAATCCTGTAGACTGAAATCACAACCGCAGCCAACAGCGCAGGGTGTCGACAGAAAGTTTCATCCGTATTTTCCATTTGGGATTATAAACCCGGAATGTCCCTGCCCGGTGCAAACGGCAGGCAGGGAGCGTTTCCGGTTTTTATTTGGAAAATACCCGTTACCATCCGGGATTTTGTACCAGACCGGGCGTACGTTTTAGCTCGTCTGCCATGATCGGGTATAAATAGTGTTTGGGGGTATCGAATACACGTCCGTCCTGCACTTCAAAACGTTCCATCCTGTATTTTTTTCCGTTCACTTCTATTTTTCCGTCCGGGTCTTCAACCGGCTTCATTCCGTGCGACCATCTTTGCGTCCGGGGATAAGGCCAGCTGTCGGCATTGGCATAAGCCCTTTCGCGCGCCGTTTCGGCTGCGTCATCCGGTTCCAGATACAGCCGGCAATGCCATATACGGTGATTTTCATAGAACAGTTCAACACGGCGTTCGCGCTGTATGTATTCATTCATCAGCGCCTTATTTGTTTTTGCTTCGGGAGGGATTGGAGCCATGAACGAACGTGCGCGTATGGAGTTAAGCATCGTGTATATTTCATCATTGGGGCCTGTTGTTTCATTGACGGCTTCACAATAGATATACATGATTTCGGGCAGCCTCCATATTGCAGGGCCGTTTATCACATGACCTCCGTCGCCCCTGTTCCATCCGTCCTTATAGAATTTGCGCAAGTAATAACCCGTGTGCGATGCGTTGTCAAGATAGCTTCCGCTGACGGCGTCATTTCCTTCCGCCGTATTTAATGCGGTACTGCGGTAAATGGATCCGTGATAGCGTATGTCGCGGTAAAAACGGGGATCGCGTTTGACGCTTTCATAAGGATTCCCGTCATCATATCCGTCCGCCACGGCACGGTCGGCATAAACCGGATAGCCGTATCCGTCGGGTGCGATGTATTCGTATTCGTCAACCTGCTGCTGGATAGGACGCTGGCGTGCATGTCCTCCCTGCGACGGCGGCAATACGTCGCCCGACCATCCGGTGTCCTTGTCCCTGGTAACAACCCAGACCCATTCGCTCTGTATGGCATCCATATCAAAGAACATATCCCATAAGCGCCGGTATACCTTACTGTTGTTTGTATCGGTATTATTCAGGTCGCCGAAATTAGTCCCGTCATGTTTGGTGTACAGGCTGTAACGGGGATTCCCGCTGTTGTCCTTACATTCTATTACCGCTTTGGCGGCAGCCGCAGCCGCTGTCCATCGTGCGGCGTCATAACTGTATTCGCTTTTATGCAACCGCGTATCGTTGGGAAAATTACCCCCGTTATACATGGGCGTAGCGGCAATCCACCGGGCCATCGCTTTCAGGCCGAGGCATGCACCTTTGTCAACGCGCCCGAAATACTGGCCTCCGTTGAATGCGTCGACCCTGCTGTATGCGGCGTCGGCATCCGCACAGATACGTTCAACGATCTCGTGCGCAGATAACTGTTCGAACTCCATGCTTTCCCCGGGATTGACAACATAGTCTACATAAGCAACCTCTCCATAAGAACGCAATAACAGGAAATGAAGGTATCCCCTGAGGAAATAGGTTTCGCCGACGCGCCTGACGATATCGCCTTCGCGTCCGGACTGCGGATTGTCGGGCGTATTATATTTTTCTACCCCCTCGAGGATAATATTCGCTTTGCGCACACGGGTATACAGGTCCCACCAGTACTGTCCGGTGCTGCTGCGGTCGGGCATGCCCTGCGACGGGCCGTAGTTCCCGATATGGAACTGGTGCGGTATGGATGCCTCGTGGCTGCTCGCGCTACATTCGTCGGTAACGGCGGCCGTCCCGAAGTGATTGAAATAGATAAGAGGCTTATTAGCGCCTTTTGCATCCGCATAAAGATCCGTAACTAACTGTTCCACTTTTTCGTAGCGTGTAAACACTTCCGATTCGTTCACCTTATCGTCCGGCATTTTATCCAGATAATCATCACAGCCGATGAATAAGGAAGATATACCGATTATAAATCCGGTTAATAATTTAAATTTTATACTGTTCATAATTTTTTCCGTATTAAATGATTAATAAGTAATATCTATACCAAAATTGAATATGCGCTGTATGGGATACCATGCTCCGTTTCCGTTTTTTGTTTCGGGGTCTACGTCCACATCTTTCAAATGGTCTATGGTGAAAAGATTCATTCCCTGTACATATACCCTTACGTTTTGCAGTCCGGCAAACTTGATGGCGTTTCTGGAAAACGAATAGCCTATTTCAAAATTTTTCAGGCGCAGATAGGATGCATCATAGAGGAACAGGCTGCTGTTTCCGTTTTTATTGTTATCATACGTGCCGTAAGTCAGGCGGGGATATTTAGCCGTCTCTTTGGTCGCTTCCGTCCAGCGGTCGAGGTGCATGGGTTTCACTTTCCCGACCTGGTCCTGTTCGTAACTGGAGAAATCCCATACGGCAGGCCCGTTCAGGAGGATATTGCTGTTTGTAGCTCCCTGCAATAACAGGCTCATGTCAAAACCCTTGTACTGTATTCCCAGCGGAATACCGAACTGGATTTCCGGCGTCCTCGGATATCCCTTGTTCATACGGTCGCCTTCGTCGTCAATCTTGCCGTCGCCGTTCAGGTCTCTATAGACGACGTCTCCCGGATACAGCCTGCCCCACGGCTGAAAACCGCTGCCGCCGTTCATTGCATTCAGGCTGTTGGCTTCCGCTTCGTCGCGCACAAAATGATCGACTACATAGACGAAGTATTCATCAATACGTTTGCCGGTATTTCTCCTGTAATCGTTTTCATAATATATTTCGTTCATGAAATTGATTTTATTACGGGCATACGTGAAATTCGGCTTGATGTAATAGCGGAAATCGCGTCCGACACGTCCGCTCCATCCGATTTCGAAATCGACGCCCTTATTATCGACAATACCTGAGTTGATGAACGGCGCGTCTTTACCTACGATATCGGGGAAGCCCAATTTATCTCCGCCGCTCAGGTTCGTAATAATATCGTAGCGGTGTTCATTGAAGAAATCGAAAGCCAAAGTCAGGCGTTCGTTCAGGAACGAAGCGTCGATACCGATATTCAGCTTGCGTGCTTTTTCCCACGTAAGGTCTGGATTTGCAAAATTGCCTTCCCGGAGACCGCTGTTACCGTTGCCAAATTCGTTTACTCCAAAGTTATAGCCGCTTCCGCCGACATAGAATTGCAAATAAGCAAAACGGTCGTCATTCGAATCCGATATTTTATCGCTTCCGACCAGTCCGAAGGAGCCTCTCAGCTTCAGGCTGTTCAGCCAGTCTTTAGCGCCTTCCATAAAGGCTTCCCGCGAGATCACCCATCCTACGGAACCGGCAGGGAACAAACCGTACCGTTTACCCGGCGCAAAGTTTTCGGAGCCGTTGTATCCGACGTTAAATTCCGCCAGGTATTTATTCTCGTATGCATAGGTAGCGCGTCCCGAAATACCCTGGTAACGATAATCCACGCGGTTGTCGTAGCTCCGTGTGGAACGGTTGAACAATACCAGGGCCGAAACGTCGTGCACGCCGAACTGACGCAGGTAGTCCAGTTTGAACTGGTAATACGTTTTGCTCTGAGCTGCGTTATGAGACAGGGAGTTGCCGATCGTTTCGTCGGTGTTGTACCAGGGGTTGCCCAGCCTGTACTTGCCGTCATAAGAAGTATTGTTCATGTAATAGGAACCGTTGCTTCCGTCTTCCGGCTGGAACGTAGCGTATCGTCCGTAATTGGCATAACCGTCTGCGCGCGTATCCAGCCGGCGGTTGATCCAGCGTCCTTCTTCGGCGTCGTATGAAAATACGCCTTCTACCTTTAGCCCCCGGGTGATGAAATCAAGTTTGTGCCCGATGGCAAAAGAACCGTTCAGGAACGTTTTTTTCTCGTTCAGGTAGCCCGTGCGCGACAGTTCTCCCAAAATATTGTAGCGGTGCTGATAGTCGCCGTACAACATGCCGTAGGGATTGTTTATTACATAACTGTCGTTTTCGGAATTGCCGTTGTTCTCGACAATTACAGGCAGGTACGGGGGTTGCGTGTTGGCAATGGAAACGATCCTGTCGGCGGTGGTGCCCGGCGCATTCCGGTCCGTTATGCGCGCGCCGAGGTCGAGCCTGACGTAAAAATCTTTCGTGATGTCAACGTCTACGTTTGCACGGAAATTATAACGTTTAAAGACGGCTTGCGTGTCGTACTGCGTTAAGTCGGTATGTTTGTAATTGCCGCTCTGCTGGAAATAATCGGCCATGACGTAGTAGCGCGCCTGGTCGGAACCTCCGCGGACAGACAGGCTGTAATCCTGCTGTATGCCCGTTTTAAATGCATAATCGAAGTAGTCGATGTTGTAACCCAAACCGTCGGAGTTGTCACCCTTTGCCTTGCGGTAGTTGGCGATTGCCTGATCGGTAAACAAAGTAAGGTTGGAGGGATCTACGCCGGGATTGGAGTTAATGACCGCTTCGTTGTAAAGCATGGCATAATCGGCTGAACCCAAATAGGTGGGAAATTTCACCGGGTTGTTCGTTCCTGCCGAAGCTTTGAAATTCACCGTAGCCTTTTCCTGCGCCTTTCCTCTTTTCGTCTGGATGATGATAACGCCGTTAGCGCCTCGGACGCCGTAAGGGGCGGTAGCAGAGGCGTCTTTAAGAATAGAGAAGGTTTCTATTTCTTCCGGCGCCAGATAGCTCATGTCACGTTCGACACCGTCGACGATGATAATCGGGGATTTGTCGCCGTAAGTACCCATACCGCGAATACGGACTTCGGAAACATCGACGCCCGGTTCGCCGCCGCTAAACTGGTTTACCATAAGTCCCGGCATACGTCC
>JAISEJ010000078.1 GCA_031264155.1 Tannerella sp.
TAAATACTCCCTGCCCAATAACGTGAACAGACTTCTTATAAAGCCCGTGCCTTGACGATAACGGAGGCCGTGGTTGGATCTTTAAAAGCAGGCAACATTGGACGATACTGTCAGGATACGTGACCCCTCCTGCTTCTTTTTTCCTGTTAACCAATAGATTCCATGTTTCAAGCACGTCCGGGGATAGAAATACTGTCATGCTACCGCGTTGACACAAATTCGAATTACAGGCTTTCCGGTTCCGAATTTTATATTTACTTTTGACCGGATTTATTGACCGGGCACTCATGTATCTGTTTCTTTATGTTTTGCAATTACAAAGATATGTCAATAAATCCTCTTTTTATCGTTGCAACAACGTCGTCTATTTCTCAATTACGACTTTCTGCCCAACGCTGTTGTTGAGCGTTACGATATAAATCCCGCTCAACAACTTTATCCGCGTTTCCCTGGCGGAGACGATCGGTTGCAGCTTGTGCAACATGCCATCCGGGGAATAGATGCGGATGATGCTGCCGGCTTTCGCTGTTCGGACGTATAGCTCGTCATCAAATGACCAGATTTTGTCTTCGGACGTGGACGCCTCGTCTTCGATGCGTATGCGGCGGCTGTACAGATAGTTAGCGTAGTAATTGCGTTCACCCGTCGAGCCGTGCGGGATTACGACCGACGGTTGCGGCTCGTTGCCGTTCGTGCCTGTCTAGCCGGTGAAGACGTCGCATGTTTTGCTGGGGGCAGCGAGGGTGATGGCGGCGGATTCGATGGTGTATACCGGCGGATTGCCGGAGGTGTTTTCGCCGCCGTGGAGGTAGTAACGGACGGGATATTCCTCCGGGACGAAATCGGCATGCAGTTCGCGTCGCCGTAAATGACGAGCGTATCGTACACATGATGCCGTCGCAGGCTTCGATCGTTTCGTCACGAAGGGACGTATAGGCGTCGTGGTTCCTGCCGGCGATGCGGTATCCTTCGTCGAGGACGATGAGGACGCCGCTGCAGGGGGGAGGTGCGGAAGTCGAGGGCCTGAGGCACCCCGGCGGAAGCGGAGAAGGTGACAAGGCAGACGCCCACACCTTGATGGTACGTGCTGTTGCCGGTCGGGATTAGGAGCGTGTCGCTTGCCGTGACCCAGGCGTGGTTAACGAACATGGGCTGGGAGGTTGACGCCCGGAGCGGGTGTCGTTCTGAAGGTGACCGTTACCTTCTCCAGCGATGGCACGTTGTCGAATGTCCACGTGAGTGTGTCGCGCGGAGGGACACCGGTGGCGATATGACCGGGTGCGAAATCCGACGGTGTGAGAGAGGAGGATATCATACTGCCATAGTCGAGGTAAGCCGGCAGCGTGTCGCGGATCACGAGCGTGCCGCCGGCAGGATTTAGATTCACATTGACAGCGGTTATCGTATATTCGATCACATCGGTGTAGAGCGCCGAGACGGGATTGGGATAGGCGCCGTTTTCCGTTGCGCCGTTGTTGAGGGAGGCGTCCTTCTTCATCATCAGGTGCAGGGAGGGGCTGAGGCCTGTGCGGATGCTGTCCCCGCAGTCACATTCGTCCTGCACGGGGTACGTCACGCCGTTGTCATTGAGGCGGACGACGAGCTGCACGAAGGGCGGCTGGGACGTGATGTTGCCGACGCCGACGGTCAGGCAGCCGGTCTCGCCCTTCTGCGCTTTTTCCATCGCCGGAGTTAATGCATCATCAAGAAACTGTATTTGTTTCTCCGTATCTGCATTTCCGGGAATGGAGGCAGGTTTATGGCATTTGAATCCGTGTCTGTGCAGAAAAGCCCTTGCCTGTGCAGGCTTCCTTTCGATGCCCGTCAATTCCTTTATTCTACTTTTGGCCCCGGCTATACTGCTAACCGGGTTTTCCCTGAAATCTTCGACTGTTGAATCTCTGTATGCCTCCAGCTGACTGCCTTTGCGATGATCATTGTTTCCATAAAGCCCTTCTGTTCCTTTTTTCTCATATATTTTTATATACAGGACTACACTGTAGAGATGAATATTCTATCAGTTTCCTGTCTCCATGTCAGTGCAGTTTCGTGCTGCTTTCAAACAGGCTGCGTGCAATTTTTTTTGAATTTTTGAACAGGGGCATTGAAATCTTTCGTAATTTAACACCCGTGTTTCTTCTTCGGAGAGATTCATTTTTGCAAGCATCTATTATGGGTTTGCCAACACAAAGACGCTTGCTTTTTTTCGTTTTTCAGCTCGCAATTTTACCCCGCGCGGAGTATAACAAACGTTTCATTAAAGACAGCTCCCGACTAAATATGGCCCGAACGGTACAATAAAGTAGAAGAAGCCGGATTTCATTCGTTTAACGTTATTGCCGCAACTTGTTACGAACACAGCGAAGAAATATTAAACTTTTATACTAACCGTTCCATCAATGTCTCGTTGGAACCTTTCAACTCGAAAATCAAATCTTTCAGGGCTGAACTCAGGGATGTTCTTGATATTCCTTTTTTTCTTTTCCGGCTATCTTTACTCTATGCCTAAACACAGGGTTTTGCAGGTGAGCCTTTAATACTTCTCTTTTTAATCACCACCATATTTCTATATGAAAAAAGCGCCTTAAATTCCTAATTTAAAACGCTTTTGATATTGAGCGGAAGACGGGACTCAAACCCGCGACCCTCAGCTTGGAAGGCTAATGCTCTATCGACTGAGCTACTTCCGCTTGTTTAATTTTTAACTGTGGGCAGTGATGGATTCGAACCACCGAAGGCGTAAGCCAGCAGATTTACAGTCTGCCCCATTTGGCCACTCTGGTAACTGCCCCTTTCCATAATTGCGGTGCAAAGGTAATATTATTTTTTTAATTTGCAAATAAAATCAATCATTTTTATTGCAGTAATTGCAGACTCATCTCCTTTATTGCCGAATTTGCCTCCTGCGCGGTCTTTGGCCTGCTTCATGTTGTCGGTAGTTAAAAGTCCAAATATTACCGGAATGTCCTGTGTTGCATTGAGCGTGGTTACTCCTGCGGTAACGCCTTCGCAAACATAATCAAAATGTGGCGTATCTCCTCTTACGACACAACCCAGGATAATCACAGCGTCAATATCGCAGTATTTTGTTACTTGTTGCGCTCCAAAGGTGAGTTCAAAACTTCCCGGTACACGGTATACAATAATATTATCTGCGGAAACATTATGTTTTCCCAGCGTGTTGCACGTTCCTTCCAGTAACTTTTCCGTTATGGAGCCGTTCCATTCGGAAACAACAATCCCCACACGCATTTTTGATGCATCGGGGATGTTATTTATATCATAAGATGATAAATTCTGGTATGCGGTAGCCATATTTTTATTTACCTGCAGATAACTGAGCGCGGACAATATATTTTTCTATATCCATTGCTTCCATTGATGCGGCATATTTTTCTTTAATAACTGTATATGCTTTAATGGCATTGTCGTATTGCTGTAAACTTTCGTATGCTATCCCCGCTTTTTTCAGGTAAACGGGGCTTAAAAAGTCATTATTCGCTTTAGATGCTGCTTTTTCGAAATAAGAGATTCCCTGTTTTGCATCACCCGTTTCAACATAACAGTCTCCTATCAAGCCCGTTATGGCAGGCGATATATTATCATCATCGCTTTTGAACGATTTCAAGTATTTGATGGCACTTTCCATGTCACCCGTCTTGTAATAACAAATACCAGCATAAGCTTTTGCGAGGTTGCCTGATTTCGTCCCGCCATATTGTTTGATGATATATTCGAATCCGTCATAATCAACCCCATTTCCGTTAAGTGCAAGATTGAAAGAATCTTTCATGAAATATTGTTCGCCTTTGAATATGGCGATTGCGGCATTTTTGTTTTTAGGAGCAGCGTACAGGTAATTATAAGCCAGTATGGCGCCTATTAATATTGCAACTACAACAATACCGAAAGTGATATTTTTCTTGTTGTTTTCAATAAATTGTTCCGAACGCGATACAAATTCTCCTACTTCCTGTCCTGCGTTAGCAACTTTCTTCCCAGTCTCTTTATTTGCCATAATATTTGATATTTATATATTTTTATTGATGTACATGTATTAATTCAGCGTGCAAAATTAGTTTTTTTTGTTGAAATAATACGCAAATCGCGAGATATTTTTTATATTTGTCGAAAAAAGTCATCTTGAATAAATTGTCAAATATATGATAATAAGAAAATTATCCGTATTAAATTATAAAAATATAAACCTGGCGGAAGTGGTCTGTTCGGTTAAGACGAATTGTTTTTTCGGCAATAATGGTATGGGAAAAACAAATCTGCTGGATGCTATTTATTACCTTTCTTTTTGCAAAAGCCATATCCATACTCCAGACATCCGGTTGATCATGAAAGGGGAAGATTTGTGCGTGCTTCAGGGCATGTATGATTATAACGGAAAAGAAGAAGATGTTTTTTGTGCCATACGGCGTAGTCAGCGCAAACAATTCAAAAGGAACAAAAAAGAATATGAGCGTTTGTCTGAACATATCGGATTGTTGCCTCTTGTTATGGTTTCTCCTGCCGATTCGGATTTGATTAGGGGAGGGAGCGACGAACGCAGGCGTTTCATTGATATGATTATTTCGCAGCACGATAAACAATACCTCAATGCTCTGATACAATATAATAAAGCGCTGATGCAACGAAACATCTGGTTGCGCGAACAGCGCAATGATGCATCATTATACGACGTATATGAGATGCAAATGGAAACCTGCGGCCGGCAACTGTATGAAAAACGTAAAATATTTATAGAGGCGTTTGTTCCGGTCTTCGATGAATATCATCGTATGATTTGCGGTTCCGGGGAAACGGTCGGTTTGAATTATGTTTCGCAGTTAGCTGATGATGATTTTATGAAGATGCTTAAAATGTCGAGAGCTGGCGACCAACTGTTGGGCTATTCTTCGGTCGGCGTTCACAAAGACGATATGGTAATGACGCTTGACGAGCAACTTGTGCGCCGTATAGGTTCCCAGGGACAAAATAAAACATACCTGATTGCGTTGAAGCTTGCACAGTTTTCTTATATGTCTGCCAACGGTACGACCAAACCGATACTTTTGCTTGATGATATATTTGACAAGTTAGATGCGGGAAGGGTTGAGAGAATAATCGGTTTGGTAAGCGGCAACCGTTTCGGTCAAATTTTTATAACGGATACGAACCGCAAATATCTGGATCGTATTCTTGAGGCGATAGGGCAGGATTACTCTTTGTTCAAGGTAGACCGGGGGGATGTCTGTCTGATGGAAAACAAAACGACTTGATATTATATGATACGTAGAAAAACAGTTCGTCTAAGTGAAACTTTGCGGCTTTTCTGGAAGGACAATCCGGAACTGTACCATAAAATGCTTGAAGCGCGTGTGCAACGTCTCTGGAGTGAGCTTTTCGGCCCGTCAATAGCCCAATATACAACAAATATGTATGTCAAAAACCGTATTCTATATGTTTCCATGACGTCGTCTGTTGTTCGCAGTGAATTGATGGCAATGCGAAAACGTATAGTCATAACGCTTAATAATCATGCAGGTTCCGATGTGATTGATGATGTGATGATACGATAGCGTCTTCGGCTATGACCATTGTCATTTTTCGGTCATGTTCTTCCGTCGGTATGCGTTCTTTCAGCTGGAATCCGAAACATAAGCCAATAGCGGGTTTGTCTGTTTCCGCTAAAAATCTGTCATAATACCCTTTCCCGCGTCCCATGCGGTTACATTCGCGGTCAAAAGCGATTCCGGGTACAACGAAAAGGTCAATGTTTTCTGCCGGAATCATTTCCGGCGAAACAGGTTCCGGTATGTTTAGCGTTCCGGGAATCAAATGCTCTTTTCCAGTATAGAGATAAAAACTCATATTTTCACCGGAAACGGCTGGAAGTACAATTTTCTTTTTTTTACACCATTCTTCTATCGGTTCGACTGTCTGCACTTCCCCTTTTATGGAATAATATAAGGCAATGCAGTGAGCTTTTTGAAACTCCTCCGTTTGTACGAGACGGCAGCATATCTTTCGTGAAAGATATGCTGCCGTCTCATCCGGTAAGGATTGTTTCAATTTATATATTTCTTTCCGGATCAGCTGTTTATTCATCATTCCTGCCTTCTCCACATTCACTATTTATCGTTCCTGCAAACTTTCTGCATAAAGTTTTTCCTAAGGATATTCCCTGGAAATTCTACCGAATATAGCGATTCATTCTTTTGACTTGTATCGGATAATCCTGAAATTTCAGGTTTCCATTTGCCTTCGTTTATTACTCCGATTGCTTTATTCATAGCCGGATCGTCCTTCAGGAGAATCGGATAGAATCCTTCATGATCAAAGAAATTGCGAATAATAAATGCCAGCACCTGTGTTTCCATCAAGTCTTTGGATAAAGCTATCAAGGTCGGGCGTTTCTTTATGCCTTTTGAAGCGGCAAAGTCTGCAAGTTCATCAACCAGAGATTGTTGTTTCAGATAATCATACAGTTCTTTATAGTTGCCAAAAGAATTAAGTTTGTCATAATTTTTATCCGAATAGTTAAGCGAGAAGTGATATAAAATGCCTGTGTTTATAATACTTGAATAATAGGATGTTATTCCGGTCGTATCGCTCGGAATGAAAATATCGGGCATTATACCTCCACCGCCGTAAACGGTGCGTCCGCCCGATGTTTTAAATTCGAGCGAATCATTCATTTTGATACTGTCTGCGAAATAAAATTCTCCGTGCATGTAACGGTTGTCCAGATCATGGCTGTATTCTTCCGATTTTCCCAATTCGTATTCCTTCTGAATACATCTTCCCGAAGGCGTGTAATAACGTGCAATCGTAAGAAGCAATTCCGACTTGTCGCTCAGATCAAGTTTAGTCTGTACAAGTCCTTTCCCGTACGAACGCCGTCCGATAATTGTTCCGCGGTCGTTATCCTGGATGGCGCCGGAAAATATCTCGCTTGCCGAACCGGACAATTCGTCAATAAGGACAACAAGAGGTACATCCTGGCAGGCGCCTTTGCCGTTTGAATAGCTCTCGGCCCGGGGATATGCGCGTCCTTCCATGTAAACAATCAAACGTCCTTTCGGTAAAAATTCGTTGATAATATTTATCGCTGTCTCCATATATCCGCCTGGATTATTGCGCAGGTCTATGATAAAACTTTCGACACCCTCTTGCTTGAGTTTGGCTATTGCCGTAAGAAATTCCCGGTATGTGGATCTTGAGAATTTGGATATTTTAATGTATCCGATATCGTCGTTTACTTTGTACGACACATCTATGGAGTAGTTGGGTATATCACCGCGAGTAAGTTCAAATTCGGTCAGTTCATCGGCGTTTCCGCGTTGTATGCCTAATCGGACTTTGCTGTTTTTAGGTCCGCGTAACATTCTTATTATCTTTGTCTTACCGATATTCCGTCCTGCAACTGTAGAATCGTCTACCATAATGATCCGATCGAAAGGCATTAGTCCGGCTTTCTCTGCCGATCCTCCTGATATAACGCTTATGACGAGAATCGTATCGAATTGCATATCGAGCCGTATTCCAATACCGCTGAACGAAGCCTCCAAGTCTTCGTATGCCGATTCGGTGTCCGACACAGGAATATAGGATGAATGTGGATCGAGTTCGCTGACAATCTTCTTTACCGCGCTTTCCGACAGATGGTTTATGTCGACGGCATCGACATAGTTTTGGCTTATTACGTCAAGCGTTTCATTTATTTTGTTTTGTCCCAAACGCAGTATTTTATATTGCGGCCTCATGATCCGATAATACCGGCCCACATGGAATCCAAGTATCAGACTGATAATAATTAAAAGTATCACCCATATAAAACGTCTGTTCATGTCTATCTTTTTTTATATTATTGTTATCATGTTATTTCAATAAAATTCACTGTAATACCTGCACGTTTAAGAAGGTCGACGCCTTCGTCCGTATGATATTTTTCCGAGAATACGACACGTTTGATACCAGCTTGTATAATTAATTTTGCACATTCTATGCAGGGCGAGGATGTGATGTATATCGTAGCACCCTTACTGTTGTTGTTTGATGCTGCCACTTTTGTGATTGCATTCGCTTCGGCATGAAGCACATAAGGCCTTGTCCTGTTATATTCGTCTTCGCATACATTCTCAAAGCCAACGGGCGTTCCGTTGTATCCGTCGGAAATTATCATTTGGTTATTTACAATTAAGGCGCCAACTCGTCGTCGATTACAATATGAATTTTCCGCCCATATTTTTGCCATTCTGAGATACCTTCTGTCAACTTCAAACTGTTTTTTTTCTTTTTCTGTCATAATCACGACTCAAAAAATCATCCGAACCATTTAAATTTGGGAAGCAAAGGTATTAAAAAAAAGAAGAATGGCCATATAAAAAAATATAAAATATATCATCGCCTTCTTATCGTGTTCTGAGCAATATCGTTACGCTGTAGTAATACGTTGATTGTCGGATGTCGGCATCTGAACCTGATATACAGTTGGTTAGAGTTACCCGTATCACCTTTGCTAAGAATATTATCCTGAAACGATGTCGTTATAGCCTTGTTGAATATTTCGACCTCTTTAAAAGCGTAAAATGCTTCAATATGAAATTGTTAAACCTATTAGTGGCCACAGTATCCGGTCGCATAGTCATCTCTTGCTGCACTATTTTGGGCAATTCGTCATCGTTTTTGATATTGAGTAATTCGAAAAAATACCGGGAACCTTTTTCGATAACAAACCATTTCTTTCGATTGCCGCAATGGTATTCTCGAATGTAGGAAGTTCGGGATTGTAGATGATTTCCGTTATAAGAATCTGTTTTATTAAAAATGAGTTGTTTTGTCGGAAATTTGACTTACCTTTGGGGCCTTATTATTATTAAAGAAACGGAAAATGAAGAATTTGAAAATGATCGCTATATATTATATATGTATAGCTATGTTGGCTGCTTGTAGTAGCGAGAAAAATAAATATGTTATTAATGGTACGGTTCCCGATGGCGTATGGAATGGAAAAACCGTATATATGTTAGACTACAGTGACGGTCTTATAATTGATAGCGCGAATGTTATTAATAGAAAGTTCGTTTTTGAAGGTGTTGCTGGTGAAGCGATTGTGGCAAAGTTCGTATTGGAAGATTTGTACGCTGAATTTATACTTGAAAATGGGAATATAAAAGCAGATCTGTCTCATCCTTACAGTATAAAGGGAACGCTCCTTAATGACAAATTGAATGAGTATTTACATAAGAGCGAAGACCTTGTAGTAAAGGCCGGCGAGGAACTTTCGAATATGGATGCGTCTCTTTCTGCATCCGAAATAGAAGAAAAACAGGCGCAAATAGTGGATGAACTTTTTGTAAAGATGGACGAATTGCCGGCGTCATACTTAAAAGAACATCCCAATGACGCATTGGGGGCAATCATTTTTTATCTCTGGATGCAGAACGATATGGACCGGCCGGTCGAAAAGTTTAATGAAGCGGCCGCACATGTAGGTGAATATGTATTGAATTTCGGCCCTGTAAAACAGATTGTCGAATCATATAAGAAATCAGAAGAGACGGCTGTCGGTAAGCCTTTTGTTGATTTTACCATTGAGAATGGGAATAAGGACGGTTCGTCTGCTTCGCTTTCCGATTATGTTGGAAAAGGGAAATACGTACTTGTTGACTTCTGGGCCTCATGGTGTGCGCCATGTCGTATGGAGACGCCTGTTATAGCAGAGGTTTATAACAAATACAAAGGAGATAAGTTTGAAGTTGTGAGTGTGGCCGTCTGGGACAGCCGTGAAAATACATTGGCAGCTATTGAGGAAGACGGCAGTACATGGCCTCAGATTCTGGATGCGCAAGCTATTCCTACCGACATATACAATATCCGGGGGATACCTCATATTATGTTGATTGGCCCGGATGGAACGATTGTTGCCCGTGATTTGCGGGGGGAAGATCTGAAAAACAAAGTGGCCGAAGTGATGAAATGAAAAAAGGAAGCTTTGAGCTTCCTTTTTTTTGTCTAAAAACGGCTTCTTTATGATTATATGGCGAATTTTGGTTTCCGGTGTATCCATTGTCCGCGTGTGAAGTCCGGGAAATCAATTACCGTGCCTCCTCGGGCGACCGACATTTCCGACAAACCGGAAATCGCGCTCCAGGCTGCGGCGTCGTAACAATCCATTGGAACCGGTTTTTTGTTGCGGATAGCATCAATGAAATCATACATCATAATGTAGTCCATTCCTCCATGACCCGCTTCCCTGGCTTTTGCTTCCAAAGAACTCCATAGTTTGTGGTCGTATTTTTTGAACCATTCGTCCGATTCGTCCCAACGGTGAGGTTTTGATTGTCCTTCGACATAGACGTGATTGCCATCGTTCATCCAAAGCCCTTTTGTCCCCTGAATGCGGAATCCTAATGAATAGGGGCGAGGCAGGTTGGTGTCATGCGTCACGATAACGGTTTCTCCGTTAGCGCATTTAATCATGGATGTAACGATGTCTCCAAGATTAAAATTAATCTTTGCATACGGGTGATTCGGACCACCTTTTTCGACAATGAAATTGTGCAGGCCACGCGATTTGGTAGCCATGGCACTCAATGAAAGGAAGCGGTTGCCGTGGTTAATATCCAAACAATTGGCGACCGGCCCGATGCCGTGTGTCGGGTATATATCACCGTTGCGTGTGACGGAATGTTGCGTGCGCCACTGAGCTTCGGCATAGGCTGTCGCGCCCATACGCAACTCGCCGCCTTCTTTATAAGAATAGCTTGTGCCGTCATTGAATTTCACATCGCGCAAATCATGTTGGTAGCCGCATGTCCCGTGTATCATTTCGCCGAACAGGCCTTGACGTACCATGTTTAATGCCGCCATAGCATCACGGCGATAACATACGTTTTCCATGATGTTAAGTTGGCTTCCCGTAACTTCGGAGGTGTTTACCAAATCCCAACATTCTTCGACGGTATTGGCGGCCGAAACTTCTACTCCAACGTACGGGACGCCGGCTTTCATGGCCGCCACCGACATGGGGACGTGCCATTCCCAAGGGCTTGCGATAATCACACAGTCAAACTCTTCGTTGTTGAGCATTTTTTCAAACTCCCGTTCATCTCCGGTGTATACCTTCGGTTCGGGCACATTGAATTTTGCAATGTGCTTTAACGTGCTTTCCAACGGGCCTTTCCGAATATCGCAGATTGCTACGATTTTATTATCAGGGATTGCTAATACATTATTAATATGTTCCTGACATCTTGAACCCGTACCTATGAAGCCGAATCTTAATTTACCGTCATCTTTCCCGGCGTTTTTTTTCTTTTGTTGCAGTTCGGTATTGTTGTTTATTGCAGCAGAAGCGTGATCTGCTGCCGTCAGTCCTGCAACTCCTATTCCGGCTGCAGTTACTTTTTTGATAAAATCACGACGTGTTTTTTCCATAAAAAATTACTTTTATATATATTAATGTTACAAAAATACTTAAATCTTTTTAGTTATCAAATTATATCACATAAATTACTTGTTTATAAAAAAACAAAAAGAGACGATTTTCTTGATAAAAACCGCCTCATTTTGTTTTTTTGAATTGAGCTTATTTCTTTGCAGCAACTTCAATAGATTTTTTTCTGAATTCTTTCAAAGATTTTTCCAATTCCAAAGACGCCTTACGGGCGCGAGTACCTGCCGCTTTGTTTCCTTTTTCAATTTGTGCATTCGCGTCATCCAAGAACGCCTTGAATGAATTTTCGATGTTTGTTACTAAATTTCTCATTTTCTTTTTGTTTAATTGTTTAATAATTATTCTATTGCATTTAACAGCTATGTGACTCCCATACAATTTTCGCTTGCAAAGATATACAATTATTGAAGAATACAAGGGTTTGGCGAAAAAACTTTTCCTGTAAAAGGGAAAAAAGGGGGATAAATGTATTAAAAAATGGTCATAATTGCATTTGTATAGTTTTTTTGTGTATTTTTTGTGTATTTTATCCTTGAGATTTACCTTATGAATAATAATATTTTTAACTTTGTGGCTCGAATATTTTAATGAAAAGTTTAGTTATAGTAGAAAATTAAATATATGTCTATGGATACAAAGATTCAGGAATTGACCGACAAAATTTACAAAGAAGGAGTAGAAAAGGGAAATGAGGAAGCGAACAGGATTATTTCCTCGGCTAAAGAGAAAGAAGAATCCATAATCAGGGAGGCGGAAAATAAGGCGAAGCGGATTCTGGCGGATGCGGAAAAACAGGCGTCGGAACTTAAAAAGAATACGGAAGCCGAACTCCGTCTTTTTGCATCCCAGTCGGTTGAAGCCCTTAAAAGTGAGATAGCGAATCTTGTGACGGATAAGATAGTGACTGATAATGTGAAGGCGGCGACAGTCGATGTTTCCTTCATGCAGACGGCGATTCTCGAAATTGCCAAAGAGTGGGTTAAGCATGAGAATGTGACGATTCGGACTGCGGAGGCGAATGCATTGAAGCGCTATTTCGAGGCAAACACCAAAGATTTGCTTGACAAGGGCGTTAAGATTGAACAGGTCAACGGTAAGGCGACGGCGTTTACATTAACTCCTGCCGACGAAACTTACAAGATTAGCTTCGGAGAAGGAGAATTTGTCACTTACTTTAAAGAGTTTCTGCGTCCCCAACTTATAGAATTGTTGTTCTGAGATGAGTAAATATTATTATTTGGTTTCAGGATTGCCGGCTATATCTTTGGAGGATGCAAGACCGGTATATACCGTTGCTGATTTTAAAACGGAGATAGACCCTGTGTTATCGGCATGGGACAGGCAAATCGTGCGTTGGTTTTTCCTTAAATACGACAATCGCAATCTGTTGGCGCACCTGCGTAATGTTAGCGGGATGAGCTTTGACGAACGAGGCGTCTTTCCGGAGGCGACGCTCAAGGATATATGCGGGTTGATGAAAACCGAAGATCACGTCCCGGCCGATGTTCCCGTTCCCGGGTATTTCCAGACGTTTATACGGGAATATTACGCGCGTTTTGAGGATTTGTCGGCGGCGGAATCGCACGTTATGTGGGAAGATAGATTGTCTTCGTTGTACTATAATGAAGCTATGAAATGCCGGAATAAATTCATGTCTTCATGGTTTGGAATGAATCTTGACATCAATAATATAATGACTGCTGTCAATTGCCGTAACCATGGTATTGACAAGGAAGATTATATTATCGGTAATAATGAAATAGCGGAACAACTGCGTTCGTCTAATGCGCGTGATTTTAATATCGGTAATACGTTTGACTACCTGACGGAGATTATGCAGATTTCCGAGGAGAAAGACTTGCGGTTGCGCGAAAGGAGGATTGATGTGTTGCGGTGGAATTGGCTTGAGGAGCAGACGCTTTCCCGGTTTTTTGATATAGAGAGCGTTATCGCTTATCTTTT
Organism: Tannerella sp.; assembly: GCA_031264155.1. Lineage (GTDB taxonomy): Bacteria > Bacteroidota > Bacteroidia > Bacteroidales > Tannerellaceae > Tannerella. Next base: position 13,415 of record JAISEJ010000078.1, read on the forward strand.
GCGTTTGGAAATGATAGAGCGTTGGTTGACGCTTGATAAGGTGTCCGGCGAGAAGACTTTTCGTAAGCTTGTGCATACGATGAAAAATGAAAGCTCGGAATCATTGGCGAAGTTTAAAGAAAATAATAAATAAATTATGGCTACTAAAGGAATAGTAAAAGGTATTGTTTCGAACCTTGTGACGGTAGAAGTTGACGGTGCGGTTTCACAGAATGAAATCTGTTATATATCTGTCGGCGGAGTGCGTTTGATGTCGGAAGTAATTAAGGTTATCGGCAAAAACGTTTATGTGCAGGTGTTTGAGAGTACGCGCGGGATGAAGGTCGGCGACGAAGCTGAATTTCAAGGGCATATGCTTGAAGTTCTACTTGGTCCGGGTATGCTGTCGCGGAATTATGACGGGTTACAGAATGATTTGGATAAAATGGACGGGGTGTTTCTGCACCGCGGGGAATATACATACCCGTTGGATAAGAAACGCTTGTGGGATTTTAAGCCTCTTGCCGAAACAGGCGACAGGGTGGCTGCAGGTGCATGGCTCGGCGAGGTGGAGGAAAATTCGCAGCCTCACCGCATTATGGTTCCGTTTGTTTTCGAAGGAATCTATACCGTCAAGTCGGTTGCCGTCAAGGGGCAATATACGATAGAACAGGTTGTCGCGGTTGTGACCGACGCCGCAGGGAATGATCACGATATAACGATGATACAAAAATGGCCGGTGAAGAAACCTGTAACATGTTACCGGGAGAAGCCGCGCCCCTATAAGCTGCTTGAGACAGGAGTGCGCATAATAGATACGGTGAATCCTATTGTGGAAGGCGGTACGGGATTTATCCCCGGTCCGTTCGGTACGGGGAAGACCGTGCTCCAACATGCCATTTCCAAACAGGCCGAAGCGGATATTGTTATTATGGCGGCCTGTGGTGAACGTGCAAACGAGGTGGTGGAGATTTTTGTGGAATTTCCCGAACTCGTAGACCCGCATACGGGACGCAAGCTTATGGAACGTACGGTAATCATTGCCAATACGTCGAACATGCCTGTGGCTGCACGCGAGGCATCTGTTTATACGGCGATGACGATTGCCGAATATTACCGGACAATGGGTTTGAAAGTGCTTCTCATGGCCGACTCAACGTCGCGTTGGGCGCAGGCGTTGCGCGAGATGTCAAACCGTCTGGAAGAATTGCCGGGACAGGACGCTTTCCCCATGGACTTGTCGGCTATTGTTGCAAACTTCTACGCTCGCGCCGGTATGGTTACGTTGAGCAACGGAGAAACAGGCTCCGTGACGTTCATCGGTACAGTATCGCCGGCCGGAGGTAACCTGAAGGAGCCTGTGACCGAAAATACAAAGAAGGTAGCCCGCTGTTTTTATGCTCTGGAGCAGGCGCGCGCCGACCGCAAACGTTATCCGGCCGTAAACCCGATAGACAGTTATTCCAAGTACCTTGAATATCCCGAGTTTGTGGAATATGTATCAAAGCATATATCGCCTGACTGGATTGCCATGGTGAACGAAGTGAAGACGCGTATGCAGCGCGGGAAAGAAATCTCGGAACAGATAAATATCCTTGGAGACGACGGCGTCCCTGTCGACTACCACGAAACGTTCTGGAAGTCGGAACTTATTGATTTCGTTATCCTGCAGCAGGATGCCTTTGATGCGGTAGACTCCGTCTGTCCGCTCGAACGTCAGGATTATATGCTGAAGAAGATAATTGATATTTGCCGTACCGAATTTTCATTTGAGAATTTCATCGAAGTTTCGGACTATTTCAAGACGCTTGTAAATCTGTTTAAACAGATGAACTATGCAGCGTTTAAGAGTGATAAGTTTAATGACTACGACAAACAGGTAGATGCGTTAGTAGAAGAAAAAAACAAAAAACAAATATAACTATGGCAACAAAAGCATTTCAGAAGATATTCACTAAGATTACGAAAATCACTAAAGCCACGTGCTCGCTGAAAGCGACGGGTATCGGATATGATGAGTTGGCGGTTATCGACGGCAGACAGGGACAGGTAGTGAAAATCGAAGGCGACGAAGTGACGTTGCAGGTCTTTGCGGGAACGGAAGGCATCCGTACGAATGCGGAAGTCGTATTCATGGGGAAAGCCCCGTCCCTGAAAGTGGGCGACCGCCTGGCAGGACGCTTTTTCAACGCTTACGGCGAGCCTATCGACGGCGGCCCTGTTCCCGAAGGACGCGAGGTCGAAATCGGCGGGCCTTCGGTCAACCCCGTGCGCCGCAAACAGCCGTCGGAACTTATCGCTACCGGTATTGCAGGCATAGACCTTAATAATACGCTGGTGACCGGGCAGAAGATACCGTTCTTTGCAGATCCCGACCAGCCTTTTAACCAGGTAATGGCCATTGTAGCCCTTCGCGCCCAGTCGGACAAGATTATACTTGGAGGAATGGGGATGTCGAACGACGATTACCTGTTTTTCAAGAATACATTCAGCAATGCCGGCGCGCTCGACCGTATCGTGAGTTTTATCAATACGACGGAAGATCCGTCCGTAGAGCGTATACTTATTCCCGACATGGCGCTTACGGCGGCGGAATATTTTGCGGTAGAGAAGAATGAGAAAGTGCTCGTCCTCCTTACGGATATGACTAACTATGCCGATGCCCTCGCGATTGTATCGAACCGCATGGATCAGATACCGTCGAAGGATTCGATGCCCGGTTCGCTGTATTCCGATTTGGCGAAGATTTATGAGAAAGCGGTACAGTTCCCGGCCGGCGGCTCGATAACGATAATTGCCGTTACTACGCTTTCGGGAGGGGATATTACCCATGCCGTACCTGACAATACGGGATATATCACCGAAGGTCAGCTTTATTTGCGCCGTGATAGCGACATCGGTAAGGTTATCGTTGACCCGTTCCGCTCGCTTTCGCGCCTGAAACAGTTGGTTACGGGCACGAAGACGCGCGAAGACCATCCGCAGGTGATGAACGCAGCGGTACGCCTTTATGCCGACGCTGCCGATGCGAAAACGAAGATGGAAAACGGCTTTGACCTTACGGACTACGATAACCGTACGCTTGCTTTCGCAAAAGATTATTCGGAAAAACTGCTTGCGATAGACGTGAATCTTGATACGACGGAAATGCTTGACGTCGCATGGGATTTGTTCGCCCGCCACTTTACGGCGGCGGAAGTGAATATCAAACAGGAGTTTGTTGATAAATACCGCGGAAAGATAACCCTTAATCACTAACGGAATGGCCATTGCATTTCAATATAACAAGACTTCGCTTCAAGGGCTGGAGAAGCAGCTTAAAGTAAGGGAACGCGCCTTGCCTACGATAAAAAGCAAGGAGAACGCGTTGCGCCTCGAAGTGAAGCGGACGAAGGATGAAATGAAGGCGCTCGAAGACAAGTTGGAGAATGATATACGGAGTTACGAGTCAATGTCGGCGCTGTGGAGCGAGTTCGATCCTGCGCTTATTGCGGTCGAGAATGTCGCTTTGTCATCGAAGAAAATAGCAGGAGTGGTGACGCCTGTGCTTGACGATATTGCTTTTTCCGTAAGACCGTTCAGCTTGTTTAGCCGCCCTTCGTGGTTTGTCGAAGGAATAACGGTACTGAAAACTTTAGCCAAAACGGGGATTGAAATAGAGTTTACGGGCTTGAAAATGAATATGCTTGAACGCGCACGCCGCAAAACGACCCAGAAACTCAACCTGTTCGAGAAAGTCCAGATACCGGGTTACAAAGATGCGATACTTAAAATAAAACGGTTTATGGAAGACGAGGAGAGCCTTTCGAAATCGTCGCAGAAAATAATGCGCGCCAATCAGGAGAAACGTAAAAAAGAGGAGGTCGAACCATGATTGTAAAAATGAACAAATACGCTTTCCCGGTGTATCATAAAGAGTATGACACGTTCCTTGAACGCCTGCGTTCGACGGGCGTTGTGCATGTGAAGCAAACGAAACCCGTAGCCGACCATCCTGTCATTGTGAAGCTGACGGCCGAAAGCAAGCGCGTGACGACGCAGCTCGAATATTTGGACAGCCTGCTGGGAGCCGGCGCCGAACCGGAGGCTGCAGTAGCGGCGCCCAAGCCGGCGAAGCTGTTGTCAATCAGTGAAAGCGAGAAATTGCTCATGCGGATTGAGGATATTCGCGACAGGCTGGGTAAAATCAAGGCATCCCTGTTATCAATGGAGAAGGAGCGCGACGCCATGTCGGTATGGGGCGATTTCGAATATGATACGCTTGAAAAATTGCGTGGAGCCGGATATGCGGTAACCTTTTTCACCTGTCTCGAAGCGCGTTACGACGAGGCTTGGGAAAATGATTATAACGCCTGTATTATAAGCCGTAAGCAATCTATCCTCCATTTCATTACAATAACGCCTTCCGGCGCCACATTGTCGATTGACGCCGACCGGGCGAAGCTGCCGGTTAAGGATTACAGGCATGTCGTGGCGGATATCAAGGCGGAACAGGAGCGCAAGGAAGAGCTTGAAGCCAAGCTTCGGGATATCGCCCGTAATCACTGCGATTCGCTGAACGGCCTGAAGACGAATATCGAAAACGAAGCGGCATGGAACAATGCCCTGCTGCAGACGGACAGCCGGGCGGGTGACAAGCTGATGCTGCTGGAAGGATGGATACCGGATGACAGGACGGCGGAAATGGAGAAAACGCTTGCCGACGCCGGTTATTATTTCCTCAGGCTGGAGATAACGGATGACGACAACATCCCGATAAAGCTCAAAAACAACCGTATAACGCGCCTGTTTGAGGTTGTTACGAAACTGTATTCGTTGCCGAACTACAACGAGTTCGACCCGACGCCGCTGTTTGCGCCGTTTTTCATGCTGTTTTTCGGCCTGTGCCTGTGCGACGGCGGCTACGGTTTGCTGTTGATACTCGTTGCGTGGTATTTCAAGCGCAAGGTTGGCGACGGCGTCAAGCCGGTCTTGTCGCTACTGCAGTGTTTCGGCACGGCGACCCTGATCGTGGGAATCGTGACCGGCTCGTTCTTCGGCGCGTCGATTGTTGATATTGAATATCTCTCGTCGGTGAAAAAATACTTCATATCGGGCGACAGCCTTATGACAATATCGCTTGTGATAGGATTCTTCCATGTCATTTTCGGCAAATTTGTGGCTGCCTCCAAGGTGCAGATGCAGCGGGGATTGAAGTATAGCCTGTCCGCTTTTGCATGGATATTCCTTATCCTCGCCTTTGCCTGTATCATGGTATTGCCGATGGCGAACGTGCATCTTACGGAAACCGTCAAATATGTCCTGTATGGAATTATCGCCCTGTCGGCTTTGGTGGCGCTCCTGTATAATACGCCGGGAAAGAATGTCTTCCTGAACTTCGGTTCGGGGCTGTGGGCTACCTACAACACGGTATCGGGGCTTGTGGGCGACGTGCTGTCGTACATACGCCTGTACGCTATCGGGTTGACCGGCGGCTTGCTGGGCGGCGTGTTCAATTCCATCGCCATTGATATGACGTCGTCGATAAACCCGTTTGTGCGCTGGCTCCCGATGCTGCTTATTCTGCTTGTCGGTCATGCGCTGAACATCGGGCTGAGCATGATCGGCTCGCTTGTGCACCCGTTGCGCCTTATTTATGTGGAATATTATAAAAACTCCGAGTTTGAAGGCGGAGGTATTGATTATAAACCTTTCAAGAAATTATAAAATAATAATATTAAAATCAGAGAAATTATGGAACCAATTGTATTAGCTTATGTAGGAGTTGCATTAATGGTAGGACTTAGCGGTATCGGTAGCGCCTGGGGCGTGACGATTTGTGGTAACGCAGTGGTTGGAGCAATGAAAAAAGCGCCCGATAAAATGGGCCTGTATATCGGGCTGAGCGCCATACCGAGTTCGCAGGGCCTTTATGGTTTTGTGGCGTATATGGTTATGCAGCCGTATCTGACTGTCGACGTATCGCAGCATGTTGCCGCAGGCATTTTCGGCGCCGGGCTGTTGATGGGATTTGCCGGACTTATATCCGCATTTCGCCAGGGCGACGTTTGTGCAAACGGCATATCCGCCATTGCCGCAGGACACAATGTATTTGCGTCGACGATGGTCATGGCGGTATTCCCTGAGATGTACGCAATCCTTGCCCTTGTCGTCTCACTCCTCATCGCCGGCACATTCCCCGCAATCTAAGGCCAGTCCTCTGTCCGAAGGCATGACTAACCCCGCGTGCAATGCGCGCAGGGTTAGTCATTTTTTTTACTTGCATTTGGGAACAGGCTGTTCCCTTACCTGGGAACAGGTTGTTCCCTTACCTGGGAACAGGCTGTTCCCTTACCTGGGAACAGGCTGTTCCCTTACCTGGGAACAGGCTGTTCCCTTACCTGGGAACAGGCTGTTCACTTACTTGGGAACAGGCTGTTCCCCGCCCGAGGAACAG
>JAISEJ010000095.1 GCA_031264155.1 Tannerella sp.
AACACCCCAGGCAGAACAGCTGCTACACTCCTTACTGAGGATTCATGTCTACTCGGCCGCGGGAAACAAAAGAAGTGAATGATTCTTTTAATTTCCGCCGCGGGAGACAAAAGAAGCAAGTGATTCTTTTAATTTCCGCCGCGGGAGACAAAAGAAGTGGATTCTTTTAATTTTATCGATTGCAGGTCTATCCGGCACCTCAAAAAAAGATTTAGCCATTTCTTCCAATATTAGCGTGATAAATAAATATATTTATTACCTTTGCCGTCCTAAGGAAACATAATTAACAAATAAAACATTGATAAAATGAAGAAGTATAATTTTTATGCAGGCCCCTCTATTTTAAGTCAGTACACAATTAAAAATACGGCTGACGCGATACTTGATTTTGCAAATACGGGATTGTCGTTGATGGAGGTTTCACACAGAAGTAAGGAGTTTGTTGCCGTATGCGATGAAGCCCGCAATCTGGTTAAGGAATTATTGGATGTACCGTCTACGCACGACACGATTTTCCTTGGTGGCGGCGCCAGTATGCAGTTTTGCATGGTTCCCTATAATTTTTTGAAAAAGAAAGCCTCATATCTTGATACTGGAACATGGGCTTCCAAAGCGATAAAGGAAGCTAAGTTATTCGGTGAAGTTAATGTCGTCGCTTCATCCAAGGAAAAAAATTATACGTTCATCCCGAAAAATTATACCGTTCCCGATGATTCGGATTATTTTCACATCACAACAAACAACACGATTTACGGAACGCAGATACATAATATCCCGAAGGTTAATATCCCACTTGCCGCAGATATGTCGTCCGACATATTCTCACGCCCGATTGACGTGTCAAAATATGACGTGATTTATGCCGGAGCGCAGAAAAACCTTGCCCCAGCGGGTGTTACAATCGTTATTGTACGAAAAGACGCGCTCAACTCGACAGACCGTCCGATTCCTACCATGCTTAATTACATGACGCATGTAGAAAAAGAATCAATGTTCAATACACCTCCGGTTGTTCCTGTTTTTGCCGCCCTGCAGACACTGAAATGGTATAAAGAGAACGGGGGCATAACTGCAATGCAAAAGAAAAACGAGGAAAAGGCAGCGGTTCTGTATAACGAAATAGACCGCAACAAACTCTTCAAGGGAACGGCTGAAACGGAAGATCGTTCGCGGATGAATGTTTGTTTCGTTATGAACGACGAATATAAGGAACTGGAGGCTGAGTTTACAACATTTGCCGTTGCCGCCGGAATGGTCGGCATCAAAGGACACCGTTCGGTAGGCGGTTTCCGCGCATCCATATACAACGCCATGCCGTTAGATAGCGTCAAAGCTCTTGTCCGGACAATGCACGACTTTGAAAGACAACACTAAAGGAATTTTCAACTGTTAAATAATATACTTATGAAAGTTTTAGTTGCAACAGAAAAACCGTTTGCCGCTATTGCCGTAAATGGAATACGTGAAGTTCTCGAAAGTGCCGGCTTCGAATCGGCGCTTTTGGAAAAATATACCGAAAAAGCGCAATTGTTGGAAGCCGTGAAAGACGTTGATGCTATTATAATACGTAGCGATAAAATTGACAATGAAGTATTCGATGCCGCCGGACAACTGAAAATTATTGTGCGCGCAGGTGCAGGATATGATAATGTAGACTTGGCGGCTGCTACCACTCATAATGTTTGCGTTATGAATACGCCCGGACAAAACGCGAATGCGGTAGCCGAGCTGGCTCTAGGCATGTTGGTTTACGCCGTGCGTAACCTCTTCAACGGGACGTCGGGAATAGAATTGAAGGACAAAAAATTAGGCATACATGCGTATGGTAATGTAGGACGCAACGTCGCCCGTATCGCCAAAGGCTTTGGTATGGATATTTACGCTTATGACGCTTTTTGTCCTGCCGCGGTAATCGAAAAGGACGGCGTTAAAGCGCTCAATTCCGCAGAAGAACTTTACAAAACATGTCAATTTATATCGCTTCATATCCCCGCAACGGACGAAACGAAAAATTCGATTAACCACGGCCTGCTTTCAACAATGCCTAAAGGCGCAGTGCTGATTAATACCGCCCGCAAAGAGGTAATTAACGAAGCGGAACTGGCTAAGTTCATGGAAGAACGAACGGATTTCAAATACGTAACGGACATTATGCCGGGGAATCATACGGAATTGACTGGAAAATTTGCAGGCCGCTATTTCAGCACTCCTAAAAAAATGGGAGCACAGACGGCAGAAGCAAATATTAACGCCGGCATCGCCGCAGCTAACCAGATAGTAAAATTTCTGAAAGACGGCGACAGGACATTCCAGGTAAATAAATGAGTTAAGAATTGAGAGCGAACGGGTTAAAAAAGGAATTTAACTGCAAGTTCGCTCATTCATAATTATAATTTACAAGCAGATGAAAATAAAGCCCTTTAAAGGTATACGTCCGCCAAAAGATTTGGTAGAGGAAGTGCAGTCGCGGCCTTACGATGTATTAAATTCCGAAGAGGCGCGCGCCGAAGCGGAAGGCAATGAGAAATCGCTGTATCATATCATTAAACCTGAAATAGATTTTCCGGCAGGGACAGACGAACATGATTCCAAGGTGTATGAAAAAGCTGTGGAAAACTTCAGGAAATTCAAGGATAAAGGCTGGCTTGTTGCCGACGAGAAAGAACAATACTATGTTTATGCGCAAACGATGAACGGAAAAACGCAATACGGATTAGTCGTATGCGCCTCCGTTGAAGATTATATGACTGGTAAAATCAAGAAACATGAGTTGACCCGCAAAGACAAGGAAGAAGACCGCATGAAACATGTACGCATCAACAACGCCAACATTGAGCCGGTATTCTTTGCTTATCCCGACAATAGGGAAATTGACGGGATTGTCGCTAAATATACGAAAGAAACGCCCGAATATGATTTCATAGCAACGTTGGACGGCATCCGGCATACATTCCGGATAATCCGTGACGATGCCGACATTGCGCGTATAACGGAGCTGTTCTTATCCATGCCGGCTCTTTATATAGCAGACGGACACCACCGTTCTGCGGCCGCCGCTTTAGTCGGTTCCGAAAAGGCTGGACAAAATCCGAATCACCGCGGTGATGAAGAATACAATTATTTCATGGCCGTATGCTTCCCGGCTACCCAACTTACGATTATTGATTATAACCGTGTAGTGAAAGACCTTAACGGCCTTACGGACGAGGAGTTCCTGCAAAAACTCACGGACAATTTTATCGTAGAGAAAAAAGGTTCCGGGATTTTCAAACCTGCCCGGTTGCATGAATTTTCATTATATCTGGGCGGAAGCTGGTATGCCCTTACGGCTAAACCCGAAACGTATGACGACAACGATCCGATAGGAGTATTAGACGTCACTATATCATCTCAACTTATCTTGGACAATATTTTAGGGATAAAAGATTTACGAACGGATAAACGGATTGATTTCGTAGGAGGAATCAGAGGTTTGAGGGAACTGCAAAAACGTGTCGACAGCGGCGAAATGAAAATAGCGCTGGCGCTTTATCCTGTTTCCATGAAACAGCTTATCGACATAGCCGATACCGGCCATATCATGCCTCCCAAGACAACCTGGTTCGAACCTAAGCTCCGTTCGGGATTAGTCATTCATTCACTGGACTGAGGCATTAATGATAAAAAACATAATTTTCGATATGGGCGGCGTACTCACGGATGTACACCGCGGGAGGGCGATTACCGCATTCAAAGCAATCGGCGTGACGGACGCCGATAACCTGATAGACTCGTATCATCACAAAGGTATTTTCCTTGATATAGAAAATGGGACCATTGACACGGACACATTCTGCAGGCTACTGAGCGAACATGTGGGGAAAGAGATTCCCCGGCATGACATTGAACTGGCATGGAGAAGCATTGTCTCCGATCCGCCCTTGTACAAGTTGAACTATCTTGAGGAATTGCGAAAAACGCATACGCTTTTCCTGTTGAGCAATAACAACCCCATATTAATGGATTCGTGGGCTTTTACAAATAGGTTTTCTGCCGACGGACACCCGTTAACGTATTACTTCGACAAATTGTATCTCTCTTACCTGATGAAATGCACGAAGCCCGATGCGTTAATTTTTGAGGAAATGATTCTTGACAGCGGCATAAAACCTCAGGAATCACTGTTCATTGATGACGGGATTCACAACATCGAAACAGCCGGCAAACTCGGATTTCAAACTTATCTCGCAAAAAACGGGGCCGACTGGCGCCGGGACATATCACGGATTATCGGCATTCCTGCTGATGCTGCGGGCGTAATAGATCATTGACGGCCTTGACCGGATTAAATGTTTCTATCGGAACCTCGACAAAAACAGTATTCCAGTCGCTCATCGAACCATTCCATAATCCGGGCAGTTCGAGCGCCTTTAAGGCGCGTCCGTCCTTACTCTTCTCCGAAATAAAGCCGGTATTCTTATCTACGTAATCCGGCAGATTATATTTTTTGCCATTCACATCTTTAAGCGCGCAAACTAAATCGACCGGATTAAAATGCGAGCCATGTTCAAAGGCCTCCTTCGCATCGGGATTATTCATGTCAATCTGCGAACTCTCCAGAATCTGCGGCGAGACTGTATCATCGGAATTATAAGCGAGGAATGGCCCGCCGCCCGGCTCGCCGACGTTCTTCACCATACCGCATACGCGCAAAGGACGCATCAGTTTCCTTTTTATGTAAAGCACAAGCTCTACGTCTTCAAGGAATTTCGTCTCCGGATTTTTTATACACAACGCATCCTGAAGAAAATAGATCATCTCTTCGATTTGATCATGGGTATAATCGCCGCTTTCGATAAGACGCACATATTCGAATATCTTCTCCTGTAGCGTCACAAGCACGCCGGCCAACACTTTTTTGAAACGGACAGTGACGTCCTTAATGCCGTCGGGCACTACATTATCTATATTCTTTATGAAAACCACATCGCCGTCAAGCCGATCGAGGTTCTGTATAAGAGCGCCATGGCCGCCCGGACGGAACACAAGCCGGCCTTTCACGTCGCGGAACGGGGCATTTGCCATATCAACGGCAATCGTATCCGTGTTAGCCTGTTGCGTACTGAAAGACAGATCGTATGTGACGTCGTATTTTTTCTCGCAGGCCGCCTTTTTCTCCTCGACCAGCCTCTCAAACAAAGGCAAATGTTCCGGCGATATCGTAAAATGTATGGAGACCGCATGTTCTGAATTTGCAGCATACATTGCACCTTCGGCCAGATGTTCTTCCATAGCGGTACGCGCTTCTTCCCGATAGCGATGGAACAGCAATAATCCTTTTGGAAGGGAGCCATACCCAAGTCCTTTCGCCTCCAGCAAGTTTGCCATGATGTCCTTATACCGTCCTTCCGCAATGAGCGAAGGAATATCCGCCCCTTCATTTGCCATACAAATACTATTTAATGCCTCATAAAAGGCAAAATCCGATATCCTGTCGAAAAAATCCCTTTCAAAATCGGTAACAGGCGTATCATAAGAAGCGGACAAAAACGCAAACAAATCCTTAAACATGCGGCTTGCCGCGCCGGATGCCGGGACAAATTTCATAATCTTCCTTTCGCTTTTCAGGTAATCATCCCATGATTTTATATAACGATCCTGCTCATCTTCGGCAAGGCGCAAAATCCCTCTCTCAACAGACGCCGATGATTTTATTTTCAGGAACGGAAAACCTTTAATAAAATAATTCAACTGTTCTTCAATCCGGCTTTCAGTCAGATTCTTGGCCTTAAGCTGTAATAAATCTTTCGGTTTGAGCATAATATAAAGTTTTTTATTGGTTTATTATTTTTTTCATCCCTCAAAGATAATTTGTTTATTCACAAAGACCAAATTATTTTGATTGAGGTTAATTCTTTTTTTGAGGTGCTATTATACTGTGCGTGGTATGGTTTTATCATTGCGCAGTCATTACAAACGAACAGCACACGCCGCCATCCGACAGGCAACGCTTATAATATTTATAAATAAATATTTACCTGCATGAGCGATACGGTTTTCTACAAAAGGGTGTTATTTTTTTCAATATTATATGAATTAATAAAAGGAAAAATGTATTTTTACATTCAAATTCAGACTTTGATATGATGAATACAGATAAGTTTTTTACGGAAGAGGAAAAGAAAATATTTTTCTCCAAATACAGGGAACTGTTTAATGCGCTTTCGGAAAGCCTTGAAAAAGATGATGTGCCGAAAATACGGCAGTTGCTCCGACCGGTGGTCGCAATGGAATGTTACGGCCGTGACCGCAACGGGATTAACGGTTTGCTTCGTAATATGGAAACAGCCTTGATCGCGACTAAAGATATCGGGCTTAAACGCACATCCGTACTCGCGCTTATACTGTATCGCCCGGTACTGAAAAAGGCGATTACGATAGAGGAGGTCGAAAAAACTTTCAACGCCGACGTTTCGCTTATTATCAACAGGCTACTGAAGACGTCCGACCTTTACGCCCGTAACACGGCCATAAACTCGGATAATTTTCACCGTCTGCTGTTTTCGTTCGCCGAAGACGTTCGTGTGATACTTGTCATGATTGCCGACCGCCTTTGCATGATGCGCATGGGTAAAGAGATTGTCGACGAGAAGGACCGTGTAAGGCTCGCTACCGAAGTCTCCTATCTGTACGCGCCGCTGGCACACCGTCTCGGATTATACAAGATAAAAAGCGAAATGGAAGATTTAACGCTTAAATATTTAGATGCCAAACAGTATTATTATATCAAAGACAAACTCAACGAAACGAAACGGTCGCGCGACGCTTATATTGAGAAGTTCATCGAACCGGTCGGGAAAAAACTTGCCGACGCCGGATTAACGTTCGAAATTAAAGGACGAACCAAATCCATTCATTCGATAAACAGCAAAATGAGAAAACAGAAAGTCGATTTCGAAGGAATATACGATTTGTTTGCTATCCGCATCGTACTTGATTCGGAAATGGGAAAAGAACGCGCCGACTGCTGGCACGCATATTCAATCGTAACTGACATGTACCAGCCCAACCCCAAACGCATGCGCGACTGGCTTTCCGTGCCGAAGACGAACGGATATGAAAGTCTGCATATCACCGTTCTGGGGCCGCAGAAACGCTGGGTTGAAGTGCAGATACGCACGCAGCGCATGGATGAGATTGCCGAAAAAGGGCTGGCGGCACACTGGAAATATAAAGGCGGCCACGAGGAGCATGGCCTCGACGAGTTCCTGTCCGATGTACGCGCCGTGCTTGAAACGCAAGGCTCAACGCCGATGGATCTGATGAAAGAGTTCAAAATGGATCTTTATCAGGACGAGATTTATGTGTTCACGCCTAACGGCGACCTTATAAAACTCGGCAAAGGAGCGACGGTGCTCGATTTTGCCTTTGCTATTCATTCGAAAATAGGGAGTCGCTGCATATCCGGGAAAGTGAACGGAAAGAATGTGCCGATCAAGTATGTCCTGAATAATGGGGATACGATAGAAGTCATCACCTCGCCGACGCAAACCCCTAAACGTGGTTGGCTCTCTTTCGTCGCCACATCAAAAGCGCGCGCAAAAATAAAACAGGCGCTCAGGGAAGAATACGCTAAAAGCGCCGACCTGGCCAAAGAACAGCTTCAACGCCGCATGAAAAACCGTAAGGCGGATATCGAAGAGGCCGTATTGATGAGGTATATAAAGAAAAAGGGATATAAAACGATTACCGATTTTTATCTCGATATTGCCGGAGAGAAATTGGACATAAACACCGTCATTGACGAATGTGTCGAACAGGAGCAAAAGGAAAAGGAGATTCCCGAACATGCGGATACGCGCAGCGCCGAAGAGTATGTCGCCAATATCGAAGCGAAAGAAATGTCTACCCGGCAGGACATTCTGATAATCGACAAAAACCTGACGGGCATCGATTACAGGCTGGCAAAATGCTGCAATCCGATATACGGCGATCCGGTTTTCGGATTTGTATCTACGCAGGGAATCAAAATACACCGCATGGACTGCCCTAATGCCACGGAGATGCGTACCCGCTTTGGATACCGCATCATACCGGCCGAATGGAGCGGCAAAGGCACAAGCGGATATGCCGTCGCTCTGCGCATCGTGGGCAATGACGATATTAGTATCGTGACAAACATTACCTCCGTGATCAGCAAGGAAAGCCGGGTTTCACTGCGTTCGATAAATATTGATTCGGTCGACGGGCTTTTCCAGGGAACGTTTACGATCATTATTCCCGACACATCCTCCTTGACGGTCTTAATAAAAAAACTGCAGGGTGTAAAAGGCGTGAAAAACATTCATCGCATGAACTGACCGGAGGAGAAGTCATTTCGCCTGCAGACCCATTCCGGCGGCCTTTTGATGCATGAACCGTACGGCGGCCTCGTATTCGTTGGGGATGACGCCGTCGAGGATTGCATTCTTGATGGCTTCTTTGAGGACGCCGACGGGTTGCGACGGTGGAATGCCGAATGTCTCCATTATTTCTTCTCCCGTGACGGGCGGCTGGAAATTGCGGATCCGGTCCTTTTCTTCAATATCAACCATTTTTTCGCGCACGGTGCGGAAGTTCTCCAGAAAGCGGCGGACTTTCACCGGATTCTTGCTCGTGATGTCAGCTTCACACAATTTCATCAGGTCGTCCGCATCATCGCCGGCATCGAACAGCAGGCGTCTTATTGCGGAATCGGTAACATCCTCGTCGGCAAGGTTTATCGGACGCATATGCAGCGAGACCATTTTCTGGACATATTTCATTTTCTCGTTCATCGGAAGTTTCATCCGGCAGAAGATGCCGGGCACCATTTTTTCGCCTATGAAATTATGGTTGTGGAACGTCCACCCCAAACGGCTGTCGAAATGCCTGGTTGCCGGTTTGGCTATATCGTGGAGGAGCGCGCTCCACCGGAGCCACAGGTTGTCCGACGTCCGGCTCAAACGGTCGAGAACCATCAGCGTATGTGCAAAATTGTCTTTATGCCCTATGCCCTCTTTTGTTTCGATGCCCTTCAAGGCGCATAATTCGGGGAATATGATTCCGAGCAGTCCCGAACGGTCCAGCAATTCGAATCCTGTCGAAGGCCTGGGCGAGAGGATGATTCGGTTCAGTTCATCGACAATTCGCTCCTGCGAAATGATTTCGATGCGCTCGCGGTTTCGTTCAATCGCGTCAAAGGTGTCCGGGTCGATAAAAAAGCCCAGTTGCGAAGCGAAACGTACGGCGCGCATCATGCGCAACGGGTCGTCGCTGAACGTGACGTCGGGGTCTAACGGCGTCACGATGCGGAAATTTTCCAGGTCGCTCAATCCGTCGAACGGGTCTACCAGCTCGCCATAACGCGCCCTGTTCAGGCAAACGGCCATCGTGTTTATCGTAAAATCCCGGCGATTCCGGTCATCGTCCAGCGTGCCGTCTTCAACAATCGGCTTGCGGCTATCGCGCCTGTACGATTCCCGGCGTGCGCCGACAAACTCTATCTCCCAGTCCCGGCTTTTCACCTGTGCCGTTCCGAAATTCCCGAATATGGACAGCTTCGATTTCGGGCCGGCCTTTTTTGCCACTGCCCGGGCCAGTTCGATCCCGCTTCCCACCGTCACAACGTCAATATCCTTAGACGGGCGATGCAGGAAAAGGTCGCGCACATAACCTCCCACAACATAACTCTCCAGCCCCAGCTCATCGGCCACCGTCGAAATAAGATGAAAAATCGGAGCGGACAAATGCTTATCTATATCTTCCTGAGTGTAATACATCAATACTTACTGTTTTTTTCGCCGCAAAGTTAGCATTTTCTTTTGCTAAAATGAAAAAGGTGGTGATATAAAAAGTATGCTACCGTAATAGACTTTATTTACAGAACCCTTCCGTCAGCATTGCGGACGGTCGCAATCCGGCCAGATTCCCTCCGTCAGCATTGCGGACGGTCGCAATCCAGCCAGATTCCCTCCGTCAGCATTGCGGACGGTCGCAATCCAGCCAGATTCCTTCCGTCAGCATTGCGGACGGTCGCAATCCAGCCGGATTCCCTCCGTCCCCATTTGGGACGGTCGCAATCCAGTCAGATTCCTTCCGTCCCCATTTGGGACGGTCGCAATCCGGTCATGGATTCAGTCCGCAGCAACGGGAAAATTTGAAATTCATCCTCCATGCATAAACCTTTTGAGAAATAGATTTTAATCTCTATATTTGTCAGGTTTTTTTTACAATGAAAATAATATGATTATGGATGAGATTTTGAATTTTCTGAATAAATGCCGTACTTTTCATGTGGGTACGGTCGACGGGGACGGACGGCCGCGGGTGCGTCCTTTCGGCTTTGTGATGGAATGGAACGGTAAGCCTGCGTTCTGCACGGGTACGGTGAAACGTGTGTACCGTCAGCTGCAAAACAACCCTTTTGTTGAAATCTGCGCGTTCATGCCCGGAACGATGCAGTGGATGCGCATCTCCGGCCGGGTGAAATTTGTGGATGATGTCGCTGCCCGGCGCAAAGTGCTGGAAACGATGCCGGAACTTAAGGAGATATACGGGTCGGAAGAAAATCCGGAGCTGACATGCTTCTTCATCGACGAAGGCGAAGCGGCGATTTATTCATTCGTGTCGATGAACAAACCGCTTAAGGTAATCAAGATTTAAATTTTTCTGCCTCATGACACAGACTGTTACGATTTACTGCAAGAATAATCACACTTATGAAGAGGTAAATACAGGCGCCTCCCTGTCCGAAATTTTTCCGCTCGTCGGCTCTCCCCTGGCGCGCCGCCCCTTGTGCGCCCGCGTTAATAACCGGGTCAAGGGACTGACGTACCGGTGCTGGAAATCGAAGGATGTTGAGTTTGTTGATTATACGGACCTGTCGGGATACAGGGCGTATTTGCGTTCGCTTTGCTTCATCCTGTCGAAGGCGGTCAACGACCTGTTCCCCGGCAGGCCGTTCAATCTGGAGCACCCCGTTTCGAAGGGATATTTCTGCGAATTTGCCGACCGCGAAAAGATTCCCGAAGATGCGATAGCCGGGATAAAAAAACGGATGAAAGAGATTATTGCTTCCGGCGCGCCGTTCCGGTTGAACACGATTCGCACGGCAGACGCCGTACAGCTGTTCCGCGAACGCGGCATGAATGATAAGGCCTTATTGCTTGAAACGGCCGGCATGCCTTACTCGTCATACTGCGAGCTGGACGGATATGCGGACTACTTTTACGGATGCCTGACGCCGTCGGCGGGTTATATCCATTTGTTTGATGTGATTCCATACATGGGCGGACTGCTGCTGCGCGTGCCGCAGCTTGAAAACCCGGAGGAACTGTGTCCGGTCGTCAGGCAAGACAAGATGTTTGATGCATACAAGCATTTCATCACGCTGCAACGCACGCTCGAACTGGAGAATGCCGGCGATCTGAACCGGGCGATCCGTTCCGGCTATGCGCGTGAAGTCATCATGGTATCCGAAGCCGTTCAGGAGAAAAACATCGCATCCATCGCAGGACAGATCGCCGGACGCTACAAGCACGAAGGCGTGCGTATCGCGCTCATTTCCGGCCCGTCGTCATCCGGCAAGACAACGTTCTGCAAGCGCCTCGAGATACAGCTGATAACGAACCTGCTTCATCCGCTGGGAATCTCCCTGGACGATTATTACGTGAACCGTGAGGATACTCCGCGGGACGAAAACGGGAATTATGATTTCGAATCGCTGTATTCGATTGACTTGCCTTATTTCAAAGACGACCTCCGCCGCCTTACGGAAGGTGAGGAAATCGACGCGCCGTCGTATAATTTCGAAACCGGAAAACGGGAATATAAAGGCCGCAAGTTTAAGATGCGACACAACTCCATCCTTTTGCTGGAAGGCATACACAGCCTGAACCCCGAACTGACGGACAGCATACCGCCGGAACGCATCTTCCGCATCTACGTATCGGCGCTAACCACGATCTCGCTGGACGGGCACAACTGGATTCCCACGACCGACAACCGTTTGCTGCGCCGCATCGTGCGCGACTACCAGTTCCGGGGCTATAACGCCGGACAAACGATCTCAATGTGGCCGGGCGTGCGCCGCGGAGAAGACAAATGGATCTTCCCCTACCAGGAAAACGCCGACCGGACGTTCAACAGCGCCATGATCTACGAACTTGCCGCGCTCCGCCGCTACGCCGAGCCAATCCTGAACGAAGTGCCGGAAATAGAAGAAGAATATGCCGAAGCATACCGCCTGCTCCGTTTCCTCAAATATTTCAATCACATCCCCGAAGACGAACTCCCCGGCACCTCCCTTCTCCGCGAATTCCTGGGAGGCGGGAAGTTCAGGTATTAAATAGATGCAAACGGCAGGGTTTGACATTAGTCAATTAAAAATTACGGATTAATAGATTATGGATATGTTGATAAAAGATAGCGAATATAAACAGTGGCTGGGCGAATTGAAACGACGCATTCGCCAAAGTCAGATTAAGGCAGCGATAAAGGTAAACAGCGAATTGTTGCGCCTGTATTGGGATTTGGGACGCGATATTGTTGTCCGGCAAATGGAAGCCGCTTGGGGAAGCGGCTTCTTTGAACAGTTGAGTAAAGAATTGCGATCTGAATTTCCGAATATGAGTGGATTTTCTGAGTCTAATCTGAAGTATTGCAAAAGATTTTATCTGTTTTATAATCAGAATAATATAATTTTGCAACAAGTTGTTGCAAAATTAGAAGCGACAAATCGCCACCAACTTGGTAGCGATTTACAGCAAGCTGATAACAAACAAAATATAATTCGTCACCAAGTTGGTGACGAATTAGAAGACCATCCAATATTTCAAATTCCATGGCGGCATCATGTAGAAATATTTACCAAATGCAAGTCCATACACGAAGCGCTTTTTTATGTTCAAAAGACTATAAAAAACGGTTGGAGCCGTGCAGTACTGATGAATTTTATGGAAGCCGATTTGTATTCCGCTCAAGGCAAAGCGTTGAATAATTTCTCGAAATTATTGCCGGAGCCTCAAAGCGATTTGGCAAATGAAATCGGCATTATTCCTGAAGATTGGAAAGTGAGAAGATTTCCTGAATATGGAATAATATTGCAGGGTTTGACTATTTTTAAACTGTTTTCTAGTTCAATTGTACAAGACCAAATTCGCAATAACAGCAATGCAACTATAAATCAGATTACCAAAAATGACTTTAATAATATAATAATCCCTTTTCCTCTCCATCCCGAGCAATCCCCCATCGCCACTGCCCTCTCCGATTATATAGAAAACAACCTGGCTCGCTGGGATAGAGACTGTTTCAATGAAAAGAATGCAACAGCTAATATTAATACTAAAATTGGGAAATAGTGATGGAAAATTACGAACCGATATTCAAAATAACGTCCGAAATTCTGACTGCGGCTTATGAAATCGCAGCCGATTTGGAACGCATTGACATTATTCGCGAAAAGACTTTAACGCCACAGTTGCGCAAGGAAAACCGTATAAAAACGATTCATTCTTCGCTGTGGATAGAAGCAAATTCTCTTACATTAGAGCAGGTTACGGATATTGTTGAAGGCAAACATGTTATTGGGCCGGTAAGAGATATTTTGGAAGTAAAAAATGCCATTGTTGCATACGACGAGTTGCTTGATTGTAATCCGTATAATGAAAAAGATTTACTTCGCCAACACGGTTTATTGATGAAAGATTTGGTTGACAATGCCGGAAAATACCGTAATGCCGGTGTTGGCGTTTTCGACGGCAATGTCCCTGTTCACGTTGCACCGCCACACTCGCAGGTACATGTGCTTATGGGTCAACTACTCAATTGGATAAAAACAGCTAAACTGCCGCAAGTGGTCAAAAGTTGTATATTTCATTACGAATTTGAGTTTATTCATCCCTTCATGGACGGAAACGGCAGAATGGGGCGAATGTGGCAAACGCTTCTTCTGTATCAGGAAAATCCTGTTTTTGCGTGGTTGCCCGTAGAAACCATTGTGGCGCACAATCAGCAGGAATACTATCGCGCCATCCGTCGTTCTACCCACCATAACGATAGCGGAATTTTTGC
>JAISEJ010000164.1 GCA_031264155.1 Tannerella sp.
CGTCGCTGGTCGCTAAGCAGCCGCAAAAACGGGCTTGCCGCCGAAAAACTGAAAGAGAAGCAGGCACGCAACGCCGGATTCCTGGAAGCATTTGCCGAATCATACCTGAAGGCTCATCCTGACATTCGTTTTTTCATGTTCGGACACCTTCACATCCTGCTCGACAAAAAACTGTCTTCCGCAGAAGCGCGTTTGCTCATTATCGGAGACTGGATGCAGCTTTTTTCTTATGCCGAGTGGGACGGCGACAGACTGGAACTTAAAACGTTTTTATAAATATTTACGGAATGGAATTATTGAAACTTATCTCCAAAAGACGCTCTGTAAGGCAATTTTTGCCCGGCGACGTAGAGCAGGAAAAAATCGATTATTTAATGGAATGTGCGCGATTAGCTCCTTCCGCCATGAACTATCAGCCCTGGAAGTTTATCATTGTAAAATCTCCGGATAAAAAAGCGCTGTTACATCGGTGCTACAACCGCGAATGGTTCACTTCCGCTCCCATGTACATACTGGCATTAGGAGATACGAACCGGTCGTGGAAACGCCAGCCCGACGGTAAAGACCATTGCGACATAGATCTGGCAATCGCATTCGAACACCTTGTCCTGGCAGCGACGGAACAGGGCTTGGGCGCCTGTTGGGTATGCAATTTCGATGTGGAATTGTGCGGCACGTTATTCAACCTGCCCGCAAACATGATTCCCATAGCCATTACCCCGATAGGTTATCCGGTTCATGAACAGGAACCTGTCACAAACCGGAAACCCATAGAGGCAATAGTGGAAATTATCTAACTGGAAAAAGATCTATTAACCGAGACAAATGCATGAAAACATTAGCCGGGTCGATGCTTTGTCATCTCAAGAAGGTATTCCGTTCGTCAAGAAGTTCGTCTCGGCTAACTGCAATGTGTGTTTTACGTTTTTACAGTTTGTATCTTAATAAATAATCTTCATAATGTGAGTTAGTAGCATATATATATCCGTTTTCTTCATCGACAACGAAATAAAAAGGAACGATATCAAATGTATATTTTATTATTGGATTTCCCTTGTAATCATATACTTCTAAAGTCCTGTCAAGAAAATTATCATCATTTTTATGTCCAACATATATAGCATAAAAATATTTTTTTCCTGCATAGATATTAAAATAGTGATAGGTTATATTTTCATTGTCATATACTACAACTTTAGGATATTGTTTTCCATCGTCAATTCTTTTTATCAGTTCAAAATTATCCACAGCATAGATGTCTATTTGTTTTTTATATAAATAGGGAAAAACCACAAATGAGTCATTTGCAGCTATAAATCCTCGATTAGAATAATAATAAGATTCCTTATGGTCATCCTTTTTCAGATTATTTTTTTTCAATTCGGTTTTGTTTTTCAAATCATATTTCGTAATAGCAAGCTGAGCACTGCCATTATAATATATCAACAGGGAATCCTTTATAATGTTCATAAAATTATATCCATCATATCTGTCCAATTCATATTCATCAATGAATGAAAAATTGCCATCAGGCTCTATTGATATTTTTCTGATTGACATGTGAGAATATCCCCTTATATATAAATATTCATCGTCTAACGTATGGCAAAACATAGGATATGTTTGAATTTCATTAGGGCCACCTCCTTTTCTTCCTGTAGCATTCTTAAATGTTAATGAAGGGATTTCATACAAAAACAGAGTTGTATCTGATTTTGAACTTGAAATGATAAAATAATTTCCTGATTTTGTAACAAATTCAGCGGAAAATATTTCGTTTACAAGAATTTTTTCTGCATATAGCTTTTTACTCTCGTGGAAAACAGTTCCATCCACATGAAATTTGGAACACGAATATAATACTCCTGCAACAGTTAGTAAAATATATAATGACTTATAGTTCACCTGAATATAATTTGCTATTAATAATGCGAATCGGTAATTAAAAAAACAAGACAAATGAAAACACTGGCAATTTTGCCCATAATAAGAACAATAAGTCCAAAGGTAGATCTGGCTTTGTGTGCTCTTTGAGCATCTGTTAATTCATCCAATAAATTGAAGCAAGCCTCTATTTCATACTATTGATTTGTTGATCGAAACAATAAGCAAAAAGCATTTCATGCTAATTTGTTATTGTTTTTGCGTGCATAATTAACGCATACAACGGCCAGGATTCCACCAATGTGTACATTGTATTGACTGACAGTCTCCACAATAAGTTTGTGTTTCCACTGGCCTACCATCATTTACATACTCTATGCCTGCATAGCAATCCATTGGTTGACTCCCACCTTCTGCTAATGCCAATACCTCCACATTCGCTAAAAAAACATCAGACAAATTATTGCTTCGCAAACCCACATTCACATTCGCAATGGATACTGATACAATTACTAATACTGCAATACTATACAAATACTTTTTCATCTTATTGTATTTTTATTTAAAACATTCACTTGGCCCACTCCAATCTTGCGCAGGTCTGTCTTTACAGTCTGCACAATATGTTTTGTCTTCCATAGGAGCACCTTGAAGTCCAAAAAAATTATTATAACAAGTAACACGTTGATTACCTGCACCCTCTTGCGCCAACGCCTCAATATTAGCCAGCATTACATCCGACATGCCATTCGTTCGTGAGCCAAGGTTTACATTCCACGTAGTCATAGCTACAATAGCCGATACGGATAAACCGCACAAAATTTCTTTTCTTTTCATAATGATTTGTATTTAAAAGTTAAGTAACTAAATGATAAAACCGGGATAAAGATAATTGAAATAATGAAAAGAAACAACAAATAAATTGTTATTTTTCTATAAAAATGTGGTATATAAAAATTTTCATGCATTTGCCCAGGTTTATTAACCATTTAAAAAATGACTATATTCTTATAAACTAACTATTGTGGGTAACACTTACCCTGCGAACAACGTTTGCAAACACCGGGAAACGTCCCAATACCATAACCTCCAAATGCTGGTTATTGCGCCTGCAAGGGGAGGGCACGTTACGTTTGCAAACGCCATACGCGCTGGATATTTAATATACTTCCTGTTCGTCGCCCTCCATTTCTTTCTTCGTAATCTTATGCAGGTCGATAGAGCGCCATGCATAAAATATATAAGCAAGAACAAAAGGAATGAAAAACGAAACGTACGTCATAACTTTCAGCGTAAACGGGCTGGAACAGCTGTTCGATATCGTAAGCGAACTCTGAAGGTTGGTCAGCGAAGGATAATATGCCGTATTATTCCAGCCGGCGCAAAGCAGAAGCGCAAGAACCGTCAGCACAACGCCTGTCCCGGAAAACCAGATACCTTTCGTACTTTTCCATATAAGCGGCTTGGCGATCCCTAACAATACAAGAACAACGCCTATAAGAAGAATAACCCCTATCACAGGCATCTGCACGAAATTGTTGAAGTATTTGTATTTCTCCATAAACACCTCTCCCGTAACCGGATCCACCGCAAACCCCTCGGCAATGAGCAGACGTACAAAGAAAGTCAGGAAAAACACGAGAAACAGTATCGCCTCAATCGGAAGACGTTTCCGGCAGCGTTCTTTGACGACATCGTCGTTAATATTGTTAATGAAGTACAGAATAGCCAAAACACGCGACAGGAAGAATACCGCCAGGCCAAGGAGAAGGTTCCATACCACAAACGCAGCCTCCAGGCCGTGTAACGGATTCGCCCACGTGGAAATAATCGGCATACCGATATCCGTAAGCTGAGCTTTGTTCACAACAAATTCCGCCCCGTTAAAAAACGTACCGACAGCCGCCCCTATCAGGACAGGCCCTACAATCCCATTGATTATCAAAAATATCTGATACGTCTTTTTGCCCAGCAAATTGCCTTTCTTCGACTGAAATTCGTACGATACGGCCTGAAGAACAAAGCATAGCAGAATCAGAAGCCACACCCAATAGGCGCCGCCGAAACTCGTTGAGTAAAACAACGGAAAAGATGCAAAAAAAGCGCCGCCGAAAGTAACCAGCGTAGTAAAAGTAAACTCCCACTTCCGCCCGGTAGAGTTAACAAGCATCTTCTGTTCATTTTCATTCTTTCCTAATGTGAAAAGAAGCGACTGACCTCCCTGAACAAAAAGTAACAGTACGAGAAGTCCTCCGAGCAGTGATATCAAAAACCACCAGTAATGCTGTAAAAATATATAATCGTTCATATTGTTATCGTATTATGTTTTTAATTTTTCATGAATTTTCATCAACTGCCACGTCCGGGCCTTTCTTGATAGCCTTAACCATAATCCGTATTTCCGCCACAAGCATGACGGCAAAAAGAATCAGGAACAGGAAAAACGTAAGTATAACCGAAGCGGTCGGCAGTTTGGAGATGGCGGCCGTAACCGGCAATATATCCTGAATAGCCCATGGCTGGCGTCCTACTTCGGCAACAACCCATCCCGCCTGACTGGCGATATACGCAAGCGGAATAGACCACAGGGCGACCCAGTGCAACCAGCGTTTATTCAACTGATCCTTCCAGCCCAGCCAGCATATTACAATAAACAGCAGGATGAAATAAACTCCCAGGATAACCATCACATGAAACGAATAAAACGTCAATTGCACCGGTGGAACAAGTTCCTTCGGATTGTTGATGTAGCCGTATCCGAAATAGTCAAAATCCTTTTCAAGCGCCGCCCTCGCCACATTGGCATCCTCCGTATTGCCGGCTTTGACGGCAACCCGATAATCGGCCAAAGCACTTATTGCAACCTTTCCCCGCCTGATTTTCTCATCGGCAGACAAAGCGACGCCGTTGCCGGTCTGATAACCGCCTTTGAGCAAATCGTTAATACCGGGCACAAAGGCATTCACATCGCCGGTAGCAAGCCACGATAACATTTTCGGGAATGGAATCTTGAAATAGAATGCATCGTTATTATCCGTCACATTTTCAACACACGGCTTAAGAACGCCGATCCCGATAAGCTCCACGCCTTCATAACCATTGTAAAGCCCCTCCATGGCAGCAAGCTTCATCGGCTGGTATTTAGCCACATCCTTCGACGAACTATCGCCGGTGACAAGAAGCAACAGCGCCGAAACAAGCCCCGTCACCGCACCGATTTTCATGCTCGACAGCGCGAACTTCCCGTGCCTTCCCTTCAACAGGAACCAGGCGCTGATGCCGATCACAAACGAACCGCCCAGCATAAGCCCCGACAGGACCGTATGGAAAAACTTGTTGATAGCGACAGGAGAACCGATCACTGCCCAAAAGTCTTTCATCTCATTACGAACCGTATCCGGGTTGAATCCCATGCCTGCAGGATGTTGCATCCATGCATTCGCCACCAGAATCCACAAGGCGGAAATAGCCGCCCCCGCAAAAGTCAGCCACGTAGACGTCAGGTGCATACCCCGGCTGACTTTATTCCAGCCGAAGAACATAACCGCGATAAACGTCGCCTCCATAAAAAATGCAATTATACCCTCAATGGCAAGCGGCGCCCCGAAGATATCACCTACAAACCAACTGTAGTTAGACCAGTTAGTCCCAAACTCAAATTCCAGAATCAAGCCGGTTGCAACACCGACGGCAAAGTTAATTCCGAACAGTTTCATCCAGAACTTTGCAGTTTCTTTCCAGAACACCTTTCCTGTCCTATAATAGAACGTTTCCATTATAGACATTATCAACCCAAGCCCCAGCGTAAGGGGAACAAACAGCCAGTGATAAATGGCCGTCATAGCAAATTGCGCACGTGACCAATCTACTAAAGAAGAATCCAGATTTTCAATCATAATCATTTATATTTAAGGATTTAAAGCTCGTTCAACCAACTCTTTGGAAACATAATCTTCTTTTTCGGCTTTCGAATCGAACTGATTCAGGTAGCGGGGGAAAAAGAAAATCTTAAGAACAACAAACATAATAAACAACTTTATCAGTATCAAAGCCCAAAGGACACGCCCAATGTCCATCGACCTGAAACCCTCCAGATAGAAGCGAAATATACGTACC
>JAISEJ010000178.1 GCA_031264155.1 Tannerella sp.
GAAGACAACTTTGTCGACGACTACGGAAAGCGAAACGGCTGGGTTGAGCTGTATAACAATTCCGCCGGTACGATAAACATCGGCGGATGTTACCTGACAGACGACCCGAACAATCCCAAGAAATATCCAATCCCGAAAGGGGATGTGCTCACAAAGATCCCTCCCGGACAGCACGCCCTGTTCTGGGCAGACGGCATCGCAGACCGCGGCACGTTTCACGTAAACTTCATACTGGACCCGACGAAGGAAAATTACGTCGCCTTCTACAATTCCGACGGAAAAACGCTGGTTGACGAAATAAGAATCCCGGCCGGCCAGAAACCGGACATCAGTTACGGACGCAAAGTCGACGGACAGGATGAATGGGCGCAGCTTACGAAAGTAACCCCCAGCACCAATAACCTTACGCTGGACACGAACGAAAAGATTGAGAATTTCCAGAACAATGACGCATGGGGTATCGGTATGACGATCACCGCCATGGCCGTCGTGTTCATCGGTCTGATCCTTCTTTACGGCTGCTTCAAATATGTAGGGAAGATAGCCATACAGTTGAGTACCCGCCGGGCGCAGAAAGCCGGAGTGGAAAACATCCCGGCCAAGGGCCATACCGAAGAAGGGGCCATCTTTGCCGCCATTGCTACGGCATTGTATGAAGTGGCCGAAGACGTGCACGACACTGAAACGACGGTCATCACCATCCAGAAAGTAGCCCGCAGGTATTCACCCTGGAGTTCCAAGTTTCACAGCATGAGAGAATTTACAAGAAAATAAATAAACAAATTATGAAACAGTTTAAATATACAATCAACGGAAACATATATAATGTAACCGTAAACAAAGTAGAAGATACGATCGCCGAAGTCGAAGTGAACGGAACTCCGTATAAAGTATTAATGGACAAGCCGGCAAAGAAACAGGTCATAACCATCAAACGCCCGGTACAGGCGCACACTACGCCGGTCGTATCGCGTCCGGCCAGCAACAGCGGAAGCAGCGCCGTCAAATCGCCCCTGCCCGGTGTGATCCTCAGCATCGACTGCAACGTGGGCGACAGCATTAAAAAAGGGCAGAAACTGCTCGTCCTCGAAGCCATGAAAATGGAAAATACAATCCCGTCCGACAGGGACGGCGTCATTGCTGAAATTAAAGTAAACAAGGGTGATTCTATACTGGAAGGAGCCGAATTGGTAATCATTAAATAAACCGGGCTATGCAAGAAAGTTTTTTGGAATTTTTAATAAAGAATTTGGAGACATTCCTGTCGTATACAGGATTTGCACATGCTACCTGGGGACATGGGGTGATGATCCTTACCGGACTTTTCTTCATCTTCCTGGCCATCAGGTACGAATTTGAGCCGATGCTTCTTATTCCTATCGGTTTCGGTATCTTAATCGGTAATATCCCGTTTAAAGACGCCGGACTGCAGATCGGGCTGTACGAAGAAGGCTCCGTGTTAAATATCCTCTACCAGGGG
Organism: Tannerella sp.; assembly: GCA_031264155.1. GTDB lineage: Bacteria > Bacteroidota > Bacteroidia > Bacteroidales > Tannerellaceae > Tannerella. Next base: position 1,481 of record JAISEJ010000178.1, read on the forward strand.
GTCGTGAAAGGATGGTATCCGCCGCTCATCTTCCTCGGCATCGGCGCCATGACGGACTTTTCGGCGTTAATATCCAACCCGAAACTGATGCTCATCGGCGCAGCCGCCCAGTTCGGCATATTCGGGGCGTACATCATCGCACTGCAAATGGGATTCGACCCGAGCCAGGCCGCTGCAATCGGGATCATCGGAGGTGCGGACGGGCCGACGGCTATCTTCCTGTCCTCCAAGCTGGCGCCAAACCTCATGGGAGCGATTGCGGTATCCGCCTATTCGTACATGGCGCTGGTACCGATCATACAGCCGCCGTTTATGGAACTGCTCACAACGAAAAAGGAGCGCGTCATCCGGATGAAGCCGCCGCGCGTAGTGTCCTCTACGGAGAAAATCATTTTCCCGATTGTAGGACTTTTACTCACCTGCTTCCTTGTACCGTCGGGCCTGTCCCTGCTGGGCATGCTGTTCTTCGGAAACCTGATAAAGGAAAGCGGCGTAACGCGCCGTCTGGCGGAAACAGCCCGCGGGCCGATGATTGACATCGTAACCATCCTGCTGGGAATAACGGTAGGTGCATCAACGCAGGCGACGCAGTTCCTTACGTTCGACTCCGTCAAGATTTTCGGACTGGGCGCACTGTCTTTTGCAATCGCGACAAGTGCAGGCGTTTTGTTTGTGAAATTCTTCAACCTGTTCCTCAAGGAAGGCAACAAAATCAATCCGCTAATCGGAAATGCAGGCGTTTCGGCCGTACCGGATTCCGCACGTATCTCACAGATTGAAGGTCTGAAATTCGACCCGACAAACTATCTGTTGATGCACGCGATGGGCCCGAACGTCGCCGGAGTGATCGGCTCGGCCATCGCAGCCGGTGTATTACTCGGCTTCCTGGGATAAACCGGTAAGATTATAACATTTGCGGGTTACGGGCTGATTTTGTTTCAGCATCCGTAACCCGCTTTTTATTTGCAAACTTAAGCAGGTAAAGAAATGATGGATATATTTCCGGTTTTGGCAACAAGGCGACTTAACCTTATCAAGATTCGGCAGTGTCATCTGAATGACCTCTATCAACTATTCAGTGATAAAAAAGTGACAAGGTTTTATAATTTGCTCCCTTTGGAAAATGAACAAAACGCTCAAAAATTGCCGGATTGGTTCCGAAGCCGTTTCAACGAAGGAATGGGAATCCACTGGGGGTTTTCTTGAAATGCAGGAAAACACCGCTTCGATGAAAGTCCTGCGAATGTTTCAAGGAAGATAAGCAATACGCAAGAAAGGAAGTGAAGTGAATTTAATCGAAAATAACTATTGGGCAATTTATGTTATCTGTGTGTTTTGACATAAAAAGGATATTTATACTGTGTACGGCATAATCTTGTGCATGGACATTCCGGGATAATGAACCGCCAGGATACATAGATTCTTTCAGATGTTCGCATTTTTCTCTCGGTGAATTGCCGTATAATTTGGATTTGTAAAAAATAATACAGACTTTTGTGTTCACAAATAAGGATGAGGACAAATGAAGCGTTTTTTTTCATATAGTTTATCGGCAGTAGCATTGGTCATACATGTTGCGATGGTAAGGACGCACGTTCCGGTGAATGACGCTTGTATGCAAGCGAACCCGTTTGTCGGCATGAACGATACGGATTCTTTGCCGGAAGACGGTTATTTTTTCATGATGCCCGACACGCCCTTTATTCCTGCCGGATTAAATAATATATCCAATTCAAGAGTACCGGTATCACTTATTAAAACAGTCAATAATCCCTACTACACACTAAAATCATGTGTTTCAAGCCTGATTCACCAACAAATACATATAATTGAATTGGCATTCTTTTCTTATTATGCAAAAAAAGAAAAGGACGGTTACTACATCTACGCTTTGCGAAAATTATTGATTTGATTAAGCGGCTATCTCAAAAGCCGCTTGTTTGTCCGTAAGAATTGAACATTCAAAATCAGTTCCGGACAAGTGTGTCCTTGAGGCAGCCTTATATAAGCAATAAAAATTAATCAACATTCATTATTTATGCGGATAATGCGTGTTCTTCTCATTCGGAAGCGCACTAAAAGTATTCATGTATAAAAATTATAACATTAAACAAAATATTATGGAAAATAATTTATCAATAGAGCATATTTTTAACAGTAAGGAAAATAATGAGGTGCACAAATCAAAACCATCCGTTGTTTTAAGCATCCTGTTAATTGCATCAGGCATTGTCCTGGTCGCAGTGAATGGCGTCATACCGGCATCCGACGGTACAATCTCAACATTATTCATTCTCGCAGGCATTAGTTTGCTTATCTGGGGGATCATATACGCATTCTTTAAAAAAATAAGTTACAAGCTAAGCCGGAATAAAGAGAAAATTACTTTTCAGGAAATCTATTTCGACGTAAAGGAACGCGACAAACTGATAAGCATTATAAGCAACGGTAACGTAAATGAACTGGAAAAACTGAAGAAAGCCGGTATTGACGCGCTCAAGCTACGCGTAGCAACAATTCCGGACGGTAGTTTCTGTTATTCCCAAGTCGTATCTTACGTTCCCTACGAATTTATCAACGCAAACGAAGCACGTAAACATACTCTCGAAGAAGCGCAGATTCTTCTGAATATGCTAAAGAAACAGAAATAACAGCAACTATATTTTGTATTTATTCCCGTTATTTTTCTTTGCATTTTTTCGGAATGTTTATAATCAACCGTCGATATGCAGGAGCATAGAAAATAAACAGCACGTAAATTTAAATAAATCCCGACTTTTGGATTATGCCGAAGTCGGGATTTTTATATTGGTCGAACAAGTCTGGGTCTTTCAGCCCAAACCTCTCACAGAACCGTACGTGAAAGTCTCCCTTCATACGGCTCTTCTTATCAAAGCGGGTTCAAACGGTTTCGTAATTTGATGTTGCATCTTCCTGATAGCGCTAATTAATTAGTTGTACAAAAGTAAGTATCTTTATGGTATTATACCGTGTGTAGTATAACATTTTATTATCTGTTTCGTATCTGTCCGTTTCCGTCGTATCTATCTGGAATCAGCTCTGATTCTAAAGATTTACGTCGTAAATATACCACACTCCATTATGCTTTGCACATTTTCATGCGTTTGATCTGATTGTTTTTTCAAGAAATTTTATCAATTATCCCACAAGGGGTCGTAAACAATCAACGTATTTGCGGCGTCGCCAAGACCGATGTATATTTTATCATTATAATAATACATGCAATGAATGTTTCCAAATGGCAAACGGGATTTTTTTGTCCAGACATCTTCTGCCGGATTATATTCAAGTATATACCAGGCTTCATCTATTACATAGATGCGCTGATGCTGATTACTTACATATGCCACTCCGGCGAGAATGCTCCCGCTGTAGATATCACATGACGTTTTTAACGTCCATGTAGTCGCACCGTCTGTCGTAACCCATAAGTTGCCGTTACATACATCCTGGTCGTCCCGGCCCATTCCGGCATAGATAACGCTATTGAGTAAAACAGCTACACCTCCGTATTGCGGAACTGGGAAATCTGTTTTTTTACTCCAAGATTTAAGTGGGGCTTCAAAAACCCATACATCCCGTTTTACCGTATCTCTTTTCCCTCCGACATATAAAACGATGTTGCTATATGCGCATCCTACAGTCTGGTATAATGTATCCGCTCCGGGACCCCGCTCCTCCCAACTGTTGATGTTTGCATTATAATAATATAATCCCGGTTTCGGCTTTTCGTGCTTGTTTTCATCATACTCAACTCCTCCATAAACATATGCTCCGGTTCCATAGGGTATTCCAGATTGCCATTTTGCCGGCCCACCATTAAATGCTTGACGCCGCTGCCATGGGTCGCTGCTGCCAATCGTATATGCCCATAGTTCGTTCGTATAATCAGCGCCAAGGTCTCCACCTAATAAATATAATACGCCATCTATAGCGAAATAGGCGGTTGAACCCGGCCAGCGCATAGTTCCAGGGAACTGCTCCAAAGTTTTAAATATGGAAGGTGTCGAAAATTGCCTCACAACATCGCTATACGACGTGCCGTTACTGTTTGTCGCAAAAGCGCGTACATAATAGGTAACGCCCCCTTTCAAATTTGTCAGTTTCCCGGACATGACACCTCCCGCACCAATCGGCAACGGCATAATACTGTCATTGGCAATCGTCGGCATTTCATTTGTTGAAGACCAACATATACCGGCCTCAGTAACCGGCGACATACCTTCATCTATAATCGTACCCTTAACATCCGCGCTTCCATTTTGCACATTGGTAACTTCATTCGTTAATACCGTAGGAACATCTGTTTTTGTATAAAAGGATGTATCCTTACTATATTGAATTTTATTGAAATTGCTTTTTGCATAAGCCCGTGCAATATAATGTTGTTGGGCCACAAGACCGGTTATAGTTTCTTCAAACTTCCCATTCTCGTCTTTGTCACATTTAACCGTGTTATTCGAGATTGTCGGCTGCTCGGGGAATAAAGCCCAACAGAATCCCTGTTCTTCAATTGTTACCGTCTCGTCGCCTCCGTTTGTAACGGTCGAAGTCAATGTTATATCCGTAAATCCGGCGGTGCCAGAAATCTCAATATCGCCGATATGAGGCATACCGTCTCTTGTTAAAATCGAATCAATATTACCTTTAAACAGATCATACGTATTTTCGACATACGCCTGAATATAATATGTTGTGGAAGGCGTAAGACCCGTAAGCCGACATGAATAGGTATCGGTATCATCCGTACTTTCTACCGAATCTTTAACGGCAATATCCAAATCCTTTTCCGTAGAATAATAAATCCCACGTCTTTTAATCTCCCCTTCTCCGGCATCTCTAATCTCGCCTCCCGTCACTGCTTCGGACGCATATATGTTTTCCTTGCGAGGTTCTGACGTAGCAACAATACCTGTGCCGATATTGGTCGAATCGGAAAGGTCAGGCGTTCCATATTCGACTCCATATCCGTTTATTGCATACGGACGAATATAATATTTCGTATTGTTTTCTAATCTTTTTATTTCCAATGTATAAGCGCCTATGCCGATTCCCGCATCACGAATGGTGTCGCCGCTCTCCAAAGTAGGAGAAGGCGATGTCCCGTAACAAAAACCACGTTCGGTTATTTTAGA
>JAISEJ010000222.1 GCA_031264155.1 Tannerella sp.
TACAAATCGATAGCCCCACATCTTAACGAACCGCTGTATACGCGACCCGTACGTACAGTGGTGTGAGAGGCTCACCCTGCCGGTTATCCGGCAGGGCAGTCTACTCGATCAATAGAAAAGACCGGCAAGCCTGTTTTATTGCCCGCAGGGGCATTTATTTCTTATTTATGAATCCCCGGGATAAAGACGACGACGAGGCCGAACGGGCCTTTGCCGCCGGTGTTGCTCTCGTAGGGGGCGAAGCGGTCGACATTGCCGACATTCTCCGGCACGCTTTCCAAAGGCTTTGAAAGTTCGCCGAAACCTTCGGCACGCTTGCTAAAGACTTTGAAAGTGCAAATGGAACCTCTGACACGCTTTCCAAAGTCTTTGAAAGCGCAAATGAAGCCTCCGGCACGCTTTCCAAAGTCTTTGAAAGCGCAAATGGAGCCTCCAGCATACTTTCCAAAGTCTTTGAAAGCGCAAATGGAGCCTCCGGCACGCTTTCAAAAGTCTTTGAAAGCGCAAATAGAGCCTCCGACGTACTTTCCAAATCCTTTGAAAGTGCAAATGAAGCCTTCGGCGCGCTTTCCAAAGTCTTTGAAAGCGTAAATGGAGCCTCCGGCACGCTTTCCAAAGTCTTTGAAAGCGCAAATAGATCCTTTAACGCACTTTCCAAAGTCTTTGAAAGCGCAAATAGAGCCTCCGGTACGCTTTCCAAAGCCTTTGAAAGCGTAAATGGAGCCTTCGACGCGCTTTCCACGGGAGTGAAAGCCGTAAATGACATCCCCGGCATGAAATTCAGGATCCCGGCAAGTGCGCCGGAAGTTGCATGGGCATGGCACGGCATGTATCCGGACTGATCGCCGGAAACAGCGCCGGAGCAATGGTTTGCGCAGGCGGGCTTCAGATGTGCGGCAGGAAGAGAGGACTGAAAGACGGTTCCCCCGTCCGGCGTGTGGAGAAAGCGCCGGAAAATGGAGTAAACAATTAAAGTATAAAGATCTGCCTCCATTCTCCCGAAGGTGTTCAAATCTGTTAAGACAGAGGTATCCGCCCTTTCCTGCGGGGAAAGCAGCGATCGGAAGGCAGTGTCGTATATGATTGTGTTTAGTTGCATTGTTATTTAAGACAGCAAATGTTCTTTTTTGTTACACGGCATCAAAGCTACGGATAAATTTTTAAACAATCAACCGGCGAAACGGTTAAAAATACATAAATTTTTTGCAGGGGCGCGACGGTTTCGACTTATATCGTGCATACATTGATGTCCATCCGTCAGGATTGTATCGCCTGCGTGTAGAGACAGGGCATGCCCTGTCTCTACAGGTGACGCGGCAAACGTGATAAACGAATCGCCGGTTGCCGTGAACCGCGGAACATTGCGACAGTACGGTAGAGACGCGGGGAGGGGAGTGAAAAGATTTTTTTTCGTACATTTGCGCCGTTGAAATTATAAATATCAGGAGAATGAAAAAAGAAACAGACGATATGAATACGGAAAAAGTAAAATGCCTTATTATCGGGTCGGGGCCGGCGGGGTATACGGCGGCTATCTATGCATCCCGCGCGAATCTTAACCCGGTTCTGTACGAAGGGATGGAGCCTGGCGGACAGCTTACGACGACGACCGTCGTTGAGAATTTTCCCGGGTACCCGGACGGGGTCGGCGGGGTCGCGATGATGGACGATTTCCGCAAGCAGGCCGCCCGGTTCGGGGCCGACATCAGGCGGGGCGTCGCCACGGACGCCGACCTGTCCGCGCGGCCGTTCACGATAACGATTGACGGCGAACGGACGATCACGGCCGAGACGCTTATCATCGCCACCGGCGCGACGGCAAAATACCTCGGCCTGCCGGACGAGCGGAAATACGCCGGCATGGGCGTCTCGGCGTGCGCCACGTGCGACGGGTTCTTCTACCGCAGGAAGGTCGTTGCCGTCGTGGGCGGCGGCGATACGGCGTGCGAAGAGGCGGCTTACCTCTCGACGCTGGCCCGGCAGGTATACATGATTGTCCGCAAGCCTCACTTGAGGGCCTCCGAAATCATGCAGGAAAAGGTGCGCAAAACAGATAACATCGAAGTTTTATTCGAGCACAACGTCACCGGGCTTTTCGGGGAAAAGGGCGTCGAGGGCGCGCACCTCGTGCGGCGCGCGGGCGAGGCGGACGAAGAGCGGCGTGACCTTGCGATTGACGGCCTTTTCCTCGCCATCGGCCATACGCCGAACACGGGTATATTCAGGAAGTGGATAACGGTCGATGCGAATGGCTACATCGTCACCCGCGGCGGAAAGCCGCTGACGAACGTCGAAGGCGTGTTTGCCGCCGGCGACGTCGCCGACCCGGACTACCGCCAGGCTGTCACGGCCGCCGCAAGCGGGTGCCGGGCTGCGCTCGAAGCCGAGCGGTACGTGGCAGGCCGTTAGCGCTACACATCGTTGACAATCCAGGCCTTAAATTCCGCCGCCTTGTTCTTGCTGATGTAAATGCGCTCGGGCACTTCGGTGTCGAGCGTCAGGAGCAGGCGGTTGTCGAACCATATCGTGATGTTCTTCACACTGTCGCGGGCAATGATGTACTGCTTGTTAGCGCGGATAAAATCCGAAGGGTCGAGCGTCGCGATGATCTGCTCCAGCGTCTTGGAATATGAATATATTTCGCCGTTTTTCAGGTAAATGCGTGTGCTCTTGTTCGTCGTATAGAAGCACGAGACGTCCTTCATGCTAACCGGCAGCAGCTTGTCCTTCCAGGGCACCAGGATCTTGTCCTTGTAGCGTCCGGGCGCGTTCAGGCGGCTCATCTGCTTCAGGTACTGCATCACCTCCGTATGCGTCAGCCTGCCGAACTTCACGAACGCCCGCTCCAGTTCTTCCGCCTTAATCGGCTTCAGGAGATAGTCAATGCTGTTCACCTTGAAGGCTTCGATGGCATACTCGTCGTAAGCCGTCGTGAAAATGATGGGAATTTCCACCGTTATGCTCCGGAAGATGGCGAAGGCGGAACCGTCCGACAGGTGAATATCCATCAGGATAAGGTCGGGCGACGGGTTATTCTGCAGCCAGCTAACGGTTTGGCTGATACTTTCCGTGTTTCCCATGATTTCGACGGACGGGTCTATTTCGGCGATGATGTCCGCCAGGTTCTCGTAAGCAACCGTTTCGTCCTCAACTATCAGTACTCTCATGCGCGCTCACGTTAAAGGTAAAAATACGGCATACGTCGTCCCGTCGTCTTCAATCCTTATCTGTCTGTTCATCATCAGGCAGAAGCGGTTTTCCAGGTTTTTGATCCCCGTGCCGTTCGTCGCCGAAGGCGAGAGCTTCGGATAAACGGGGTTCGACACGACCAACTCCGTCCGCTCGTTCAGATATATCCTGACTTCCATCTTATGCTGGCTGTCAATCATGTTATGGACGACCACGTTGTCGATGAGGGGCAGTATGGACAGGACGGGCAGCTTCAGGCTCATCCGCTCGACGGGCACGTCGATGTGGAACACCAGCTTGTTCGCGAAACGCACCTCCATCATGTAGCGGAAGGCATGCACAAACTCAAGTTCGTCCTCCAGCGTCACCAGTCCCTTCTTATCGCTCTGCAGGATGTAGCGGAAGACGTCCGACAGCTTATTCACGTACACGAGCGTCTTCTCGTCATCCTTCTTGCGGATAAGGGCGGTCAGCCCGTTCAGCGAATTGAAGAAGAAATGCGGGTTAATCTGGTTTGCCAGCGCATTGCAGCGGCTTTGCAGGTTGTCGATCTTCAACTGCTCGATCTCTTGTTCCTTTTTCACCTGCACGGAGTAGAGGTACGACACGTGCCCGAAGAAGCTGCAAATCAGCCAGACCACCGAGAACTGGAAAAGCAGTACGCTGCCGAAGCAGTCGGCTTTCGTACAGCACGACACGGATACGCCCACGTACAAAGCGTAAGCGACGGCCGTGGCCACGAAATTATGAAGGAACCGCTTCCGCAGCGAGAACGCTTCCATCTTCCCCATGTTCAGCTTGACCAGCATGAATATGAGAACCGTGAAAAACACATACCGGAACACGAAAAACCATATATGCGACGTCCGCGCCGCCTCGTCGAGAAAGCTAAGATCCCACGCAAAACAGGCAATATTGGGATAAACAATAAACACGGCGCCCACCAAACTGATCAGCACCGACTTCAAAACGCTATTTTTATCTAACAAATTCATTTATTTTATTTTTTATATCTAACAGTGAACAAATTTACAACCCGTCCATTCCTCCAAAAGCCTCCCACCGGACAAACGCGAAAAAAAGATTCATTAAAACGAACCGAAATAAATTTCCTCCGCGCAAAGGTACGCAAAACTTACGGAAATGCAAATCGCGATGCTCTATACGTGATGATGAAAAAGGGAGGAGAATGTTTCAAAATGTTTTTATTTTGATATATATTTGCAGGGATTTTTTGAAAAATAAGATTTGACCATGAACAAGCCGAAAGAGATTTTAGAGTTAGAAGAAATTTACGGGATTACGCTGGAAGAAAGTAGGCTGGACATTTCTAGACGATGGATAGGGCGTAATTGTTATTTAGTTGATAAGGAAGGAATCGTTACGCATTTGAATTTATCCTTTAATCAACTGACGGAGATTAAAGGACTGGAGAAGCTTGTGAATTTACAACAATTATATTTATACGATAATAATCTGACGGAGATTAAAGGACTGGAGAAGCTTACAAATTTAAAACGATTAAGCCTGGAAAATAATTATATTTCTGATATGCTTCCATTAAAACAGCTAAAACGATTAGAACAATTAGATTTAAGAAATAACCGAATAAAAGAATTACCAGAATGGATCACCCGTTTTAATATTACAATAAAATATGAAGATAATAATACATTCCGTTTTCCCTCATCAATGCAGGTATTCCTTTTTTACGGCAATCCATTGGAAAAGCCTGACAGAAATACTGTAAGACAAGGAAACGATGCGATTAAAAGATATTTTGAACGAGCAAAAAAGGAAGGTACCATCTCTGTTCATGAAGCCAAACTGATTCTCGTGGGTCACGGCACTGCCGGCAAAACATCTTTGCAAATAAGACTTATGGATGAAACAGGGGATTTACCGACACTGGACGAACGTACAAGAGGTATCAAAACGCATGACTGGCAGTTTAAGGAAAACTATATTGCACATATATGGGATTTCGGAGGGCAGGATGTGTATTTTCCCGTACATCGCTTTTTTCTTACAGATACATCCGTTTTTGTATTGCTTGCTTCTACCCGGGCAGGATGCCCCCACAATTTCGAATATTGGATACCGACTATTCATCAGTTTGGCGGCAGCAGCAGCCCGATCATCATCGGCCAAACATGTCACGACGGGAATATGGAGTCATGGAACTTGAATACGTATCTCGGCAACCCGGATTTTAACATTATCAGAACCCAACAACTCCCATACTACAAACTCAACCTGAAAGACGGCAACAAAGGCCTGGATACTATCCGGGAAGTCATTATCAGCCAGTTGGAACACTTGCCGCATTGCAGGAAGGAGGTGCTTACTTCACGGGTAATTATTCGCGAAGCGCTAAAAAAGGAAGCCGAACCCTGTATCAGTTACGATGTATTTAAGCGGCTTTGTGATGCTTCACTTACCGAACATCCGTTCACAACACCTGATGAATATGCGGACTGTTGCGAATTTTTCAGTAATATCGGAGTGGTTCTCTGGTATCGCGATCATGAGCATTTAAAGGATTACGTCATTTTGCGTCCTCAATGGGTAATGGACGCAGTATACAGGATAATAGATGATGAACAAATACGGAAACGGAGAGGACTGGTTCTGGAATCGGATTTCCATCGCTTATGGGACGGACAGTATGCGGATAAACATGTCTTACTGAAAGACATGCTAAGCGCTTTCAGGGTTGCATTCAGACGATATAACGAAAAAGAATACATCATCCCGTGCCGTTTAGAGGATGTCATTCCGGCCGATAAAAAATGGACGAATGGCAAATATGTAAATGTAGAGTATCACTATGATTTTATGCCCAAAGGACTGTTGAATCAGGTAAGCGCGGATCTTAGTAATCGTATTGTGTTGGATGAAAATAATAAGGAAGAAGTATGGAGTAATGCCGTCAATTTTAAGTATAACGATGACACTTACTGCCAAATGGAAGAGGATTTTTTCAAAAAGATAATAACAATAAAAGCAAAAGGCGGTTTTGTGAGAGATATAATTTCTATCGTAATTAATAAACTTGACGACATTTCATCCAAATACAAAGGAATAAAGCTGGAAAAAAAGGTACCGTGTAATTGCGAGAAATGTAAAGACAATATAAAGAAGAAAACATCATTTACGTATTCTGATTTGATAGAATGGAAAAATCGAGGAATAAAAGACGTACATTGTTACAATTCCGATAAGGACATTCGTATTGATAGCTTATTATGCGATACCGATTTTTCGGCAAATAAACATATAAATAAAGAACAAAGGAAAGAAATCAAGATTTTTTTGGCATCATCATCCGAATTAGTAGAGGATAGAAAAGAGTTTGAAATTTTTATTTACAGAGAGAACAAAGAGCTAATAAAGCAAGACATTTTTCTTCGATTGGAATTGTGGGAAGATTTCTTAGACTGTATGTCCCGTACCCGCTTACAGGATGAATATAATAAAGCTGTAAAGTCAAGTGATATTTTTGTGAGTTTGTTTTTCACAAAAACAGGAAAATATACCGATGAAGAATTTGACACTGCACATGACCAATTTGTAAAAACCGAGAAACCTTTGGTTTATGTTTATATTAAAAATGCGCCGATTAATAATAAAAAAGACACGGACAGTTTATTTGAATTTAAGGAGAAATTGAAGGAATTAGGTCATTTCCCTACTGAATACAAAAATATTGAAGACTTAAAATATCAGTTCAAAATGCAATTAGGGAAACTGATAAACGATAATATGATTTAAAATATGGGAAAAACAAATTGCAGCGCCAACCAGACTGATTAAAACGGATTAAAATCACGGGCAATAAAACCGGCTTCCTCCGCGCAAAGGCACGCAAAATTATCCGATTACTTATTGCAGGTATAAAATATATTGCAGACATTTACACCGGCAATAACGCCGAATAACAAATTATTTTTTATTATGAAACAGTCAGGTAAATTGAAATTGAACCGGCTTGGCAAAGTTGAACCGGAAAAAAGAGAAATCTTCTTATACTTATCCTTTTTCGTTATATTCCTGTCCTGCAATCTGCAGAATAATAAAGGTCAAACGGATGCCGGCAAAGAAACAGTTCATGAATCATCCAAAGAAGCAGTCCGCGATACAAACGGAATTGAAGATATAGCGGTATTTTCCGGGTATGAAAAATATGATAACAATTTGTCAACCGTAGCAGACAAAATTGAATTTATTCAACTGTCAAATGAGCCTCCAATCAATGATTTCCTTATCTATGACGTACAGGTAGAGGAAAATTATATTTTTCTGTCTGACTTATACAATATCCGGCAATATGATTTACAGGGGAATTATATTAAAAATATTGGAGGCAGAGGGATGGGGCCGGAAGAATTTATACAGCTTAATCCTCCACTGCAACTGGATCGTGAAAACAAATTAATTTATGCAGTGGATGTAGAACGGAGAAGAATGCCTGTTTACCGCTATGATGGATCGTTTGCCTGTGCGATTTCTTTAGAAAAAAATGCAAAAAGCGTGGCGCTGATTGATTCCACAACGATTGTCATCAGACAGAACATGTCGGAACGGGAACTTCCGGAGTGTCCCCTTATACGTTTTATGAATTATGAAGGAGAAATAACAAAAGTTTATCCAAGTCATTTGTATCCTTATTCCGGAGAAAAAATAAACCTGGGATCAATGGAGAGTTTTTTATGGGAGGTCAGAGGCCAACTTCATTATTTGGAATATGGAAGCGATACGGTTTATCAAATTGTCGCGGATTCGATCATTCCGGTATACAGGCTTACAGGAAAATTAAAATTGAAGCCCTATGAGTTTTTTTCTTATGAAATCGGAAACAGGTTAAATATTCTTGCATATATTTTACGCCCTAATTCAGCGATCTTTGAATCCGACTGTTATATGATCTTCAGGCTGGGAAATCAAAGAGAACGGTTATTCATGATTTACAGCAAAGAAACAAAATCTTTCCACAGAACGTATCATAAGGATGCGCCGGTATTCCACAGCCGCTTCCGCTTTGGGGGTGATACTAAAATGATGGACTATTTCATTGACGACACAGTCTCCGGCCTGCATTTTAATCCGCAATATCAAAGTATGGAAAAGGCCATTGCGTTAATTCCGGCTACTGAAGTGAGAGAAAAAAGAGATGATATTTTGCGTTTCATTGCATCACATCCGTCGGATGAAGGTGCGCGACTCAAGGCGATTGTGGAAGCGATGGATGAGTTTGACAATCCTGTTGTGATGATGGTAACCTTTAAATAAACATTAGGTGAAAACAAATTGCAGCGACAACGCCATAAGCGCCGTCGCTGCAACCATGCATTATTGTTTCAGCGCGCTCACTGTTTCTTTCCGTCGAAAACAACCGTTAAGGCTCCCGTCGGAATTTCTACGTTTATGCGTATGGACGCTTTTCCGTTACGGTCAATCGTTCCGTCGACACTTACCGGTACCGGCACCGGAACCGGAACACCCTCCACATCCATGTTGAACGTGGTCTTTCCTGTAACCAGATACTGATTGTTGCTGTAAGCCACATCCGACTTGCACTCGATATTTACGGGCATGCCCATTACGGTTTCATTCATTTTCAGGGTCACATGCCGGTCGTCGTCGCGTGTAATCGTGATACGTGCATCATTGACAATCGGCGCGCTTTCTATCAGCAAGTTGCCGCTGTACGTCCCGACAATAGCCTGGGCGTGATTCTCGTCGTCCTTGTCGTTACATGCCGTGAAACCCATACACAGCGCCGACAGGCACATCGTCATACTGATTAATTTTCTCTTCATAATAATTCTACTTTAAATTTTATATATCGCCGGCAAAGATAATGAAAATTCACGAAACAATCCAATTTATCTCATTATTCCAAAAAAGTAGACGGGCAAACGGTGTAGCCGGAACAGAGGCTGGCGGGGGAACGGATCGAAGCGCTCTGCATTTCAACAGGCCTTCACAGGCTTGCATCATGATGAAAAGGTTATTGCCCGCCGCCGCCTTGAGCGCCTTCGCCGCCACCGCTGTCGCGCTGGTCGTCATTATTGATTCCGCGGCGCGCTTTCTTAACCTGTGTATTCATTTTCCCGAAACGCCAGATTATACTGAGGCGCACGGTCTGCCCTAAACGATAACTTTCCGAATGCATCGTATACATGGGATCATCAATGTCCGTTTTATAATATATTTTATTCCAGAACGGATCAGAGATGTAGCAGCTTATATCCATCTTGTCTTTAAGGAATTTCTGCGATACTCCGAACTGCGTATAATAATAACCGGAGCGTTTCCCCTGTAACATGATCCACGGAGATGAACCTCCTGCATTTGCAGAAATAGAACCACCTTTCCAGAATACAAAGCGCGCACCCAGGCTGCCTCCGGCATTAAAACCTTCATTGCTGCGCTCCAGTTCATTATTCGCTTCAATAATACTGTAATTAATATTACTGCTCAAATAGACATTCATTTTCCCGCTGGGGCGATAGGAGGCATAAATATTCGCCCCGTAACGTTGATTATTTCCTATATTGTCATAAGTGGAGTGTTGCACTCCGTTATTGTCCACAAAAGAATAATACTCTATTGCATCATTCGTAAAGGCTGCATTCAGGGACATGTTCACATTGAATTTTTGTGAAAAATTGCTGTATGTGGCATTAAACGAATGAGCAATCTCAGCATCAAGATCCGGATTGCCGTAACTGATATCCATCGGATTCACATCATTTACATAAGGATTTAATGCCCATATACCCGGACGATAAAGACGCTGGGTATAAGAAGCCTTTATGGATTGTGTCGGCTTTATGGAATAGGTGAAATTTATATACGGAATAATATTGAAAAAGGTATTATTGAATGTCGTGTTCACTTTTGATTTGAAAACACCGTCATTCCATGTATATTCTCCACGTGCCCCGGCTTTTATGCTTAATTTTTTATGCTTAAACAAATAGCCTCCGTAAGCCCCCACTATATACTGGTCATAATCCAAGTCATTCAAACGGTCAGTATCTTCATGCCACTCCGCAGAGGTTGAGTCAAGGCGCAGAATGTCGGATTCGCTGAAATTACGCCGGTAGATGGCTTTCACCCCGGCTTCTATCTGATGCTTTTCGGTTAAAGGATCAAAATAATCCAGTTGGAAGGTATGTGTCTGTCCCGATGATTTATTATTGGACTTTTGCCGGTAGGATGCATAGTTTATTTCCCCGTCAATAATGTTGTTATAGCTGCTGTTATCCGGATTATAATCCAATTTATACGAAGTTGTAAATGTCTTGTCCTTTTTCGGGAAACTTCGCTGATAATCTATATTTCCGGACAGATATCCATATTCGTTTTTACTGTCGTATGTATTCCTGTACCGCTGTACCGGATCATCTCCGATACTGCGGGTTTCGTTGAAGGAAAAATTATCCGATTTACTATTGCCAAAATAGCCCCATGCGGAAGCGCTGATAAGATTAAACGTATCTATCTCATAACCGGCTTCAAAGTTCAAGCTGTTTCCGGAGCCCCGATACTTTCCGCGGCTATTCCTGTCCACAAAGTGAAGAGCGTCCCTGTCAAAATTTTCACGGTTTGAAAAACTTTCCGTTTCCGGCTGACGGTAATTATTCATATATACATTTGTAGAAAAACTGAATTTATTGATATTTGCCGAAATATAGGCATTGGCGCCATATCCTCCGCGAGCATCCGCATTGGCGCCTATACTTCCGGTGTATCCGTTATTTGTGTTTCTTGCCGTTATGATATTGATAATACCCCCGACTCCTTCAGCTTCGTATTTGGAGGAAGGATTTGTGATCACTTCGATATCCCTGATGCTGTTGGCCGGCATGCTTTTTATGACTTCTTTAAAGTTATTGGACATCAGGCTGGAACTTTTGCCGTTCACAAGCACTTTATAATTAGACTGTCCGTTCAGGGTCACATTGTCTTCCGCATCTACGGACAAAAGAGGTACTTTCCGGATCATTTCCAGCAATGAATTTGTTTTCGCATCCGGATCGGATTCTATACTGTATACAAGTTTGTCCGGATCACTCTTTATGAGAGGCTTCTGTGCTGAAACCGTCACTTCTTTCAACTCCACTCCCTCTTTCATTTCTATGATCCCGATATCTTTTGCAGACTGTCCTTCTTCCACGACAATATCCTTTTCCGTAAACGAATAGCCCACTGCCGACAGCAATAATTTATACTTTCCGACTTTGTCCAGTTTGAGATTAAAACGTCCCGATTCATCCGATACCTGTTTTGTAATCACTTTCGCACTGTCATTTTGCAGCGTAATTGTGACAAATGGCACGTTCTCGTCGCTTCCTTCTATCTGGACACGCCCTTTCAACGTAATCACCAGTTTATCACTCGCCTGTACACCGGCGAAAAATCCAGCCATGCATATCATGACTGCAATCATCCTCATTTTCTTAATCATTTCACGCATCTGTTATTTAGTGTTCATACTTAAAAGCCTCACTTGTTTTTCCTGATTTGCCAACTTTTTCATAGTATTCCAAATTAATTTCCAGATTCCTGCCGCCGGCGCGCAAACGTACGATTATTCCATAACAATAAATCCATCAGGATACCAAAAAAATATTATTTTGTTGTTATTTAACGTTCAATGAAAATATTAAACAACAGAGATGGCGCTATGACGTTTTGTATGGGTATATAAGGCACGTCGGTTCCTTTATTTGACGGGCAAACGGAGTAGCTGGAACCTTATTCAGCAAAAAAAATACACCCGTAACGATTCATATATCCGGGAAAAAGATGTATTTTTGCAGCCGGTTTTGGTGGCGTCCTTTTCCTTTCGGGGGAGGCGCTGAAAAGGGAATCAGGTGGAAATCCT
>JAISEJ010000163.1 GCA_031264155.1 Tannerella sp.
ATATGCTGCTGTATCTCGGCAACCAGCACGCGTCCGTCCGCGCGGCGAATCTTCACCGCATCGTGTATCGACGGCAGGACGATTTTCCGATCGCCACCTTCCGCCGCCGCGTCAAAACTTATGTCAATTACCGGGCCTATAATCTGGGATATACATCCTTTTATTTCCTGTTGCATACATTATTCATTTTGTATTTTAAATATCAAAGCCGGTGCAAAGATAGCGTAAATTTATTGTAAATCACCCAATAGTAAGCATTTTTATAGTTCCAGCAAAACTTTCGCATTATCAATCGCGGCCTGTGTCATTCGGGTTCCACTCAGCATACGCGCTATTTCTTCCACGCGTTCGCTGTCGTTAAGGCGACGGATACGCGTATACGTACGTTCCGGCGTATCTTCCTTATAAACGAAATAATGAGCTTTGCCTTTCGCTGCAATCTGGGGCAGATGCGTGATTGTCATTACCTGCATCTTGCCGCCCAAATCCTGCATTATATCAGCCATCTTGTCCGCAATCTCACCGGATACGCCGATGTCAATCTCGTCGAATATAATGGACGGAAGGGCTGCATATCCGGCAATCATAGCTTTCACACATAGCATAAGACGTGATATTTCACCTCCGGATGCAGTCTGCGCCACAGGTTTCAATTGCTCATTTTTATTTGCGGAGAAAAGAAACGACACTTCATCCGTTCCGTCGGCAGTCGGTTTGCTTTTCGGCGTAAATAATATCCGGAAACGTGCGTTAGGCATGCCGAGTAGCGTCATTCGTTCTACGATCTGTTTTTCGATCGTCTCCGAGGCGTTCTCTCTTAATCCCGTTATTTCTGCGGCCTGCTTCATCAACAACTCATACGAAGCCTGCCGGCGTTCGGTCAAGGTATCCAGTTCTTCGTCGAATGATTCTATGGCATTAAGCTGCACGCCATAGCCATCCCGCTTGGCGACTAACTCTTCAACAGACGAAACTTTATGCTTTTGCTGCAATGAATAGACCGTGTTTAGCCGGTTATTAACCCAGTCCAGACGTTCGGGATCAAATTCAACGTCATCTTTAAGCACATCCGTTTCGGAAGCCAAATCATTCATGTCGATATATGAAGTGCGCAGCCTGCCTGCATACTCGCCGGCTTTGGGAAAATAAGCGGATAACTGCTCTACGGCGTTTAAAGCTTCCTTTAATGAAGACACGACGGATTTGCCTTCGCCGTTCAACAGTTCCGTAATTTTATATAATGCGGTTTTTATTTCCTCCGTATGCGATAGCGTATCCGATTCCTTTTCCAATTCCTCCTGCTCGCCAACCTGCAGCTTTGCCGCGTTCAGTTCTTCATACTGGAAACGTATATAATCCTCCTCCTGCTTCATGTTTGAAGCCCGGTTTTTCAATTCGGCCAATTTCTCGCACAAGGAAAGGTAATTATTATATTCATTCCGATATGCTGCAAGTTGTTTTCCCGTATGCGCCATCAGGTCAACAACATTGAGCTGGAAATGTGTATCCGCGAGCATTAAATTTTGGTGCTGCGAATGTACGTCAATCAACATATTACCCAATTCCTTGACGACTGAAAGCGAAACAGGCGAATCGTTCACAAAAGCGCGCGATTTTCCGGAACCGTATAATTCGCGCCGGAACATACAGGTTTCCGTATCGTAGTCAAGATCATTCTCACGGAAAAATTTCTCAAGCCGATAGGTTGATATATCAAAAACCGCCTCAATAACACATTTGTCTTTCCCCGACTGAATACTTCCGGATTCGACGCGCTCCCCCAGAACAAGAGACAATGCTCCAAGAATAATCGACTTGCCGGCCCCGGTTTCGCCCGTTATAACAGAAAAACCATCCTCAAAACGAATGTCCAATTCGTCAATCAACACATAATTCCGTATAAACAATGATTTCAGCATATTTTATTTCTTTAAAGACTCATAACGTGAAGACGCCGCAGGAAACAGTTCCGAAAACAACTTATGCCCTTCCTGCTTTTCCTGCATTGTCGCTTTTGAATAGACGGCAACCGTTTCGTCCAGTTTGCAATCGGAAAATACCTGCAACAATACGGACATCGGACGTGCATTTTTCAGTTCTTTCAATGCCGGCAGCGACGAGATCAGATTTGTACGTCCGCGGTCCGCATTGGCTGCCATTTCGTCCAGACCTTTCCTATGATAATTGTACCACATCGTATGAAATACATTTCCCTGATTTTCCGTCAATGCGGTAGCTAAGGCGTGACGGTTCTGCCTGCTTGCAAAAGCAGTCCATCCATTCCACGCAGGTTGTGACTGAGCCACCGTTACGATCTGTTGCGCCTGCTGGAAAAACTGCTGGCCGCCGTTAAGTGAAAAACTATCAAAATCAAATCCCAATATTACATAAATATAATAGATAATCGTGGCCGTAAGATTACTGTTCAACATATTTTCCGTATACTCCAACGGTTCAAATTCCGTATATTCGAAATTAAATTCCGTATCGCGAAAATTAAAAATCGTAGTCGTATAAGCAGAGTTATAAACGGGACGACGCGCCTGCACCTGTATTTCACAATTGAATTTATTATTTTCCAGAGAATTGGCTATAATCGTAAAATTACAGTCAATACGTTCGTTTTGCGAAAATGTCGCAGTAGTCCACTTCTTCGTATTGATAAATTCCGTCAATGCGGTTTGCAGTGTATTGAAAATCTGTTTATCCGTACCTTGTATCCGATCGCTGTTTATCGTAAGTACGGCATTAAGCTCTTGCGCTCCGACAGTCCCGGCAATACCTGAAATCAATATCAGTAAATATAATAAACGTCTCATTCTCCTGTAAATTTTATGTTATTATTACGATCAAAGCTCTTACGTCACCAAGCTTGTCATCTCCTATGGAGACTGCATTTGCAAACACATGTGAACCAAATAATCAACGATTTTCTCCGCGACTTCGGTTTTTGATTGTAAGGGCAGCTCCATTTCCCTGCCATATTTATCAATCAACGTTACTTTGTTCGTATCATAACCGAAACCGGCGCCGACATCGTTTAACGAATTGAGAACGATCATATCAAAATTCTTACGCTGCAGCTTCTCTTTTGCATTTGTTAGTTCATCATTCGTCTCCAAAGCAAAACCGACAAGCATCTGATCCGTCCGTTTATCGTTCCCAAGCGTTGCTGCAATATCTTTATTACTAACCAGCGAAATCGTCAATGCATCATTGCGTCCGCGTTTTATCTTTTCCATAATCCTTTGCTCCGGCCGGTAATCGGCAACCGCAGCGCATAGAATAGCCAAATCACATGAAGGAAAAATACGAACAGCTTCATCATGCATCTCGTCAGCCGATTCTACATCTATACGTTTAACCGACGGATGCAGCGTTTTCAATGTCACCGGCCCGGATACAAGCGTCACATCCGCCCCCCTGCCAGCACATGCCTCCGCCAAAGCAAACCCCATTTTTCCCGATGAATAATTACCTATAAAACGTACCGGATCAATCTTTTCGTATGTCGGACCGGCAGTTATTAATATCTTTTTTCTTCGAAGTTCTCTCCGAGATGAGAAAAAACCTTCCAAAACCTTCACGATATCGTCAGGTTCCGACATCCGGCCCTTTCCTTCAAGTCCGCTTGCTAAAAAACCTGTCTCCGATTCGATTATATAATTTCCATACGAACGGAGTTTAGCAAGATTTTGCTGTGTGGAAGGATGGGCATACATGTCAAGATCCATAGCAGGAGCGACAAAAACAGGCGCTTTGCACGACAAATAGGTTGTAATAAGCATATTATCGGCAACGCCGTTTGCCATTTTTCCGATAGTCGACGCCGAAGCCGGTGCGACAAGCATAGCATCGGCCCACAAACCAAGATCGACATGACTGTTCCACGTACCGTCGCGATTTGAAAAAAACTCACTTATGACAGGATGCCGACTTAACGTAGCCAATGTTAACGGCGTGATAAACTCTTTCCCGGCAGGCGTTATCACGACCTGCACTTCCGCGCCTCTCTTTACAAATGCGCGTATCAAACAAGCTGCTTTGTATGCAGCAATACTCCCTGTTATACCTAAAATAATATTTTTCCCACTTAACATATTTCATTTAATTTCATCTTTCAGACGAAGCCGGATCTCGGTAAGTTTCTGTTTCGTATTAAGCGGGAAATCACCCTGCATTATCCAGCTGTAATAGCCCTGATCTTTTTTAAACACATCTTTGATTAACTGCCCTTTATATTTGCCAAAATTGATGATTTCGTCTCCTTTTTCGTTATAAATCATTCTCCCGGCAAAATCTATATTATTACTGAAACTGGAAAATTCGGAAAGCGCATTAACATCATTGTTAAGCTCGGGATAACGATCCAATTGCGACATAAGCACTTCGTAAGTAGCCCTCGTATCGCTTTCGGCGCTGTGCGCATCTGTCAAGTCCTTACCACAATAAAATTTATACGCAGCTATCAAATTCCGCTGCTCCATTTTGTGAAAAATCGTCTGTACATCAATAAACTTGCGTTTATTCAAGTCTATATTAACATCCGCGCGCAGAAACTCTTCGGCCAGCATCGGAATATCAAACCGGTTCGAATTGAAACCGGCCAGGTCACAGCCTTCTATCTGCCCCGCAAGCGACTTCGCAATCTCCTTGAATGTCGGGCAGTCTTTCACGTCCGCGTCCGTAATGCCGTGAATGGCAGTAGCCTGTTCCGGTATAGGTATTTGCGGATTTATACGCCGCGTCTTACATTCTTCACTGCCGTCAGGTTTTATTTTAAGATACGAGATCTCAACAATACGATCTTTTGTGATATTTATGCCTGTAGTCTCCAGATCAAAGAATACAAGAGGATTTTTTAAATTAAGTCGCATTATAATCCATATTAATCGTTCAACATCATAGGCATAAGCAACATAAGCAAATCTTCGTTTTCTTCGTTTTCCGTAGGAACGATAACGCCTGCGCGCGAAGGATCCGCCAATTGGAGAACTACATTTTCCGATGATATGTTCGTAAGAATATCAATCAGGTTAGAAGCTTTAAATCCAATACTTAACGGTATCGCCGTATACTGACATACTATTTTTTCCTCCGCCGAAGTTGAGAAATCTATATCCTGAGCCGATACAACCATCTTATTTTCCGACAGTTGTATTTTTATAAGTCCGCTTGCCTGACTGGAAAAGACCGACACACGTTTCAATGCCGTAAGGAAAGACAGGCGGTCGATCGTCGCCATATTAGGATTATCGGAAGGTATTACCGCATCATAGTTCGGATAACGGCCTTCTATCAGGCGACATACCATCTCGAAAGCAGGCATTTTGACGTAAGCATTATTATCATCAAAAACAACGGTCACCGTATTTGTATCTTTAGCAAGAAGATTCTTTAAAATGTTTGCCGGCTTTTTCGGTAAAATAAAAGAAGCGCGTTCATCCGACCGAATAGACAAGTTACGTAAACGTACCAATTTGTGGCCGTCGGAGGCGACAAATGTCAGGCCGCCCGTCAAAATGTCGAAATACACGCCATTCATAACCGGACGAAGCTCGTCGTCGGCCGTAGCAAATAAAGCGCGGTTAATGCCATTCAGCAACACCTGTGACTCGAACGTCAGGCTCATCGCGCTATCCTTCAACGGTTTTTGTTGAGGATATGCATCCCCTTTTTGTCCCGGCAAGTTGAATTTCCCGTTTTCATAATCAACATTGACGGTCATGTTATCATCATTGATATCAAATGTCAAGGGTTGTTCGGGTAATTCTTTTAAGGGATCAAGCAGACGTTTGGCGTCGATTGCAAATAAACCTGATCCGATCGAACTTACGACATCGACGGAAGTGACTAATCTCGTTTCCGTATCGGAAGCCGTAATCGTCAATTTTTCTCCTTCTATGTTAAAAAGGAAACTGTCCAAAATTGGCAATGTGTTTTTTGAAGCAATAACTTTACTTATCGACTGCAAAGCAGAGAGTAAAGCCGAACTTGATACATTAAATTTCATACGTTTATCTATTCTTAATGGTTAATAATTATCTGAAAACAACGAACAAAAATAGTCATTTTTTTTGTTACACCATATTTTTCTTCAGGTAAAAACAAAAAAAACTCTTTCCCGTCAAGGAAAAGAGTTTAATATAATCGTATTACCTGCAAAATCCTATTTTTTGAAATAATCTTTTACACCGTCATTCGGAATCATTTTTTCCTGAAAAGCATAAGCTCCCGTTTTGGGCGATTTTACCATCTTAATCACTTTCGAATAAGTACGTCCCTCTCCGGTCTTAAATGTTGCAACTGCCTTCTTTGCCATGATTTAAATCTCCTATATTATTTTATTTCTTTATGTAAAGTCATTTTTTTCAATATGGGATTGTATTTCTTAAGTTCAAGACGTTGTGTCGTATTCTTACGATTTTTGGTCGTAATATAACGGGAAGTTCCCGGCATACCGCTCCCTTTGTGCTCCGTACATTCAAGAATGACCTGTATTCTGTTTCCTTTTACTTTTTTTGCCATGATCTACTCCTCCGACATTATGAATTTAAGTAACCTTTTTCGACAGCCTGTTTCAGCGCCGCATCTAATCCTATTTTATTTATCAGGCGCAATCCTGCAGCCGATATGGTAAGGTTTTTCCAACAATCTTGTTCAACCCAGTAAAACTTCTTTGTGAAAAGATTTACATTGAACTTACGTTTTGTGCGCAAATTCGAATGAGCTACATTGTTTCCGGATTGAGCCTTCTTTCCTGTAATTTGACAAATCTTAGACATTGTATTTTATATTTTTATTTCTTAAATCTGTATTTTGAGGGCGCAAAGATATGGTTTATTTTTATAAATCCAAAAAATGCAGTGAAAATAATTTTAAAATCATCTATTTTGTGCGCAAGATGAGACTCGAACTCACACACCGTTACCGGCACTACCCCCTCAAAGTAGCGTGTCTACCAATTTCACCACCTGCGCAAATATTTACCGAATCAACAAATAAGTGCCCGGAACAGGACTCGAACCTGCACGGCTTTAACCCCACTCGCACCTGAAACGAGCGCGTCTACCAATTCCGCCACCCGGGCATTTTATTCATCAAGAAAAAGGCGACCTCCGTCGCGCTTCTGTTATACCTTTCGAGCGGAAGACGGGACTCGAACCCGCGACCCTAACCTTGGCAAGGTTATGCTCTACCAACTGAGCTACTTCCGCAATATTCTTTACTTTGTTGTCCGAACCCTTTGCCGAAGTTAGCTTATATCTAACTTTTCGGGGCAAAATTATGCTCTACCAACCGAACTGCTTCTGAAACGTTTAAGTAAATTTGCGGGTGCAAAGATAATGCTATTTTTTATTTCACAAAAAACTTTCACCTTATTTTTAATTCCAAATATCATTTTTTTATGTAGCTTTGTCCGTGATTTTATTAATGAATACGAGATCAGAGGATTAAAATACATAGTAATAACGGCATTAATACTGTTTTTTATAGGTTATGCCTTGCCTGTTATCTCGCTGAACATACCTTTTATTCAGCGAAGTATAGCGAATATTGCCGAAGACGAACTGTCAAAACTATTCGGCACATCCATAAAAATAGCCAATGTCGATATAAGTTGGTTAAATCGCCTTGTTCTTAAAGACGTCCGGATTGATGACCAAAAGGGAGAATCTATCCTGAAAGCCGGGAACATCACTGCCGGTTTTAAAATCTTACCTGCTTTTAAAAACAAATGGATTCTAACAACCGTGCGTCTGTTCGGCGTCTCCTGTCATATAAAAAAAGAAACGCCCGGCAGCGAAACAAACATACAATTCATAATTGATGCATTATCGAAAAATCCGCAGGACAATGACCGTAATGTGGAGTTGCAGATTCATTCGATAGTTATAAGACGCAGCAGTATCACATATGATGTGCTGAACAAAAAAAACACAAGACAAGAGTTCAACCCGAACCATATTCATATCAATAATATCAGCGGAAAACTCTCACTTAAACAATATGATAAGGATCATATCAACGTGCAAATCAGCAAATTAAGATTCGATGAAATATCCGGATTGAATGTCGATAAATTATCAATGAATATAGTAAGCGGCAAAGATACGGCATATATAGAAAACCTGACGATTAACTTCCCTCACTCTTTCATTTCAATACCGTCAGCAGGAATTAGCATGTCTGACATTGACAGTCTGCCGAAATTACTTGATGACAAATCTCTTTTAACGGTTAATATAGCTCCGTCCGAAATATCGTTGAATGACTTTGCCTCTTTTTTACCGGTCATGAAAGATTTTTCGGAGAGCATCAATGTTTCGGCAAATATTTCAGGTTCTATAAACGATGTATCATTAAACGAACTTTTTTTACAGTATGGTACGGAAATGTCCTTCGCCGGAAATATGGGTTTGAAGGGTTTAGCCGGCAAAAATGATGAATTGTATTTGTTTGGTCAGGTAAAAAAACTGAATATTACAACAGAAGGACTACGCAAAATAAGCAATAACCTCAGTAACCCGATAACCTTGCCCGAACCGATAATGAAATTGAACGAACTGACATTCAACGGAGAGATCTCAGGCTTCACCAATCATTTGGTTGCATTTGGCAATCTCTCGTCGCCGATAGGTTCCGTTCACATGGACATGCTGATAGGCAATAAAAAAGATATGACGATGTATCTGAAAGGCAATATCGCATCCTCGGAATTAAAGATACGCGATCTTTTCGAAAAAGATAATTCTTATGGGAATGCCCGCTTTAATGCGGAAGTTGACTTCATAAAACCTGTCGGACAAAAAGCATCTGGCTCGGTAAAAGCACAGATAAATGAGTTTGATTATAGCGGATACAGCTATGAAAACATTTATGTATCGGGAAAATTCAAAGAAAACGGATATGAAGGTCTGGTTCATGTTAACGATCCAAACGGAATGCTTGAGATCCGGGGGGTATTCCTGAATGAAAACGAAAAATCCGTTTTTGACTTCATGGCAAACATCCGGAACCTTCATCTGGACAAACTGCATATAACCGATAAATACGAAAATCCGGAAATGTCGCTCGCTATTAAGGCTAATTTTACAGGCAATAACCCCGACGATTTCGAAGGATCTATTGAACTGGAAAATTTATCTTTTCATACTTCCATAGACAGTTTCGCTTTAAACGGTTTACGTATAGAAACATCAAGAGATGAACGCCCTCACAAAAGGATACGTATCTCGTCCGATATAATAGACGGAGAGATAACCGGCGTTTATTCCTTTTCATCGCTCGCTAATGATTTATTGAACACTTCCGGGACGTATCTTCCGTCACTGATAAAGACCATTAAAAAGAAAGACGTTACCAATAAAAGCGAAAACAGGTTTGATTTTTTCTTTACCATAAAAAATACGGAAAGCATCTCCGATATATTGAAGCTACCGGTAGCCATACTTCGGAAATCCAGTATTCGCGGACAGTATAATAATGCTACAAATTCACTGACGACGGATCTTAACATTCCCCTTTTCAACATCGGCAAAACAAGATTTGAAAACGGGAATCTACATATTGACAATGCAGACGAATCTCTGAATATAGAATTAACCGCATCACAGAACTACAAAGGAAATACGTACAATCACATCCGGCTAAAATCGTATATTTTAGAAGACAGCATAAACGCAACATTTTACTGGACAAACAATAAAGAAAATAAGTTCGAAGCCGAAATAGCGGCGTCCGCTTTATTCGTCGAAGAAAATAATAATAAAAAACTGCGTACGGAAATAACGATACCTCCGGCGCAGATCACGTTGAACGATTCCCTTTGGAATATTGAACCCGCTTCTGTGACCATAGCCGGCGGTAATATTTACATTGACAATTTTTACATTACGAAAGATAACCAATATCTGCACATCGACGGCGTCATTTCGGACAATCCGCAAGAGTTGCTGTTCGTAGACTTAAAAGATATTGAAATAAGCCATATATTCGATGTATTGAATATTCCTTCGCTTCAATTCGGCGGACGCACCACCGGAACGGTCAATGCGCATGACCTTTTGGGTAGCATGATGATTGAAGGAAGAATCGAAATACGGGATTTTTCCTTCAATCAAGCAGTACAAGGCAAACTAAACCTGTCGAGCGAATGGGATAACGACCGGCAAGGTATCCTGTTATTAGGTTCCATATACCCCAACGATTCCGTCTGGACAGACGTAAACGGATATATATTCCCGATAGGAGAAAACCAGGGACTGTCTCTCTATTTTGACGCCAACCTGATAAATATCGCCTTTGTACAAAAATATATGAAATCTTTTGCCCGTGAAATCAGCGGATTTGCTTTCGGCAATGTTCATCTTTACGGTTCCTTCTCGGACATCTTTTTAGAAGGTACTCCTTACATTAAGGACGGAAACATGAAAATCAATATTTTGAATACGTCTTATGGATTTTCCGACACTCTTTTCATTGATCAATATGCTATCAAAACTAAAAACATGATCGTATTGGACAAGGACGGGAACACCGGGTCGGTTAACCTTAATTTCACGCACGATAATTTCAGAGACATGAAATATGATTTGGATATAAAAACCGATAATCTGTTGGTATATGACATTCCCGAACGCGACAATCCCGAAATTTACGGACAGGTATATGCCAGCGGAACAGTCAATATAAACGGTACAGAAGATAATATATATGTAGAGGGGAATATGCGCAGTAACACCGGAACTTCCGTCGGGTTCAATTTTACGGAAAATTCAATGGTAGAAAATTATGATTTCATCTCATTCATTGAAAAACCGGAAGATGAAAACCACAAATCGACAAATGAGAACGATAAAAAAAATGCTGCCAGCGACAGTGATAATTCATCCATGGATTACCGGCTTAATTTCCTTGTGAATGTTACGCCCGACGCTAAACTGGAACTGACTATGGACCCTGCCTCGGGCGACAAAATACGTGGCAGTGGAAACGGCGACATACAGATTCAATACGGAAGCCAGAGCGACATACAGATATTCGGGAATTACCTGATATCGGAAGGTATATACAATTTCAGCCTGCAGCAGGTCATACGCAAACGTTTCAATATACGCGACGGCAGCATCGTTACATTCCGGGGAGATCCCATGGCTTCCAGTCTTGACATCAATGCAATCTATAATTTGACGGCAAACATACAAGACCTTGACGAAACATTCATAATGGAAACCATGGAAACCGCCAACCCGAGCATTCCGGTCAACTGCGTACTCAAACTTGAAGGAAGATTGCAAAATCCGGCCATAACGTTCGATCTTGAACTTCCCAATTCAAACAGCGAACTGGAACGGCAAGTAAAGTCGTTCATCGACACGGAAGACATGATGACGCGGCAAATCATATACCTTCTGGTACTTAATAAATTCTACACCCCGGACTATTCCCGGAATGATTACCGTTCGAACGAATTCAGCGCCGTAGCATCATCGGCGTTGTCCGCACAGTTATCCAGTATACTCGGTAGCCTGACGGACAAAGTACAGATAGGTACAAACATACGTTCCCGTCAGGACGGGGTCAAAGATACGGAAGTCGAAATGCTCTTGTCCAGCCGGTTGTTGAACAACCGGTTATTATTTAACGGAAACTTCGGATACAAGGACAACACGATCATGTCAAACGCATTTGTCGGCGAGTTTGACCTGGAATATAAACTCACGCGAAGCGGGGAAGTAAGCCTCAAAGCATACAATCACGCCAATGATTTATATCGTTATAACACAAAATCACTTACCCGCCAAGGCGTCGGCGTCATGTTCCGTAAAGATTTCTCCGCGTTGCCGGACATCTTTATAAGAAAAAAAAGAGAGGAAAATTCGAGTGAATCGGACGTCCCAAAGAAACCGAACAATAAAGACCTCCAGATTCCGGGAACGTCTCTATATAAAGAAGAAAAAAGCGCTAAAATTTCAAACCGGGCATCAATAATCCCAAAATAAACTCGAGAGCATAAGGTGTCATCACGATGATTACCGTCGAAAAACTTACAAATTTAAGCTGTTCCGGCTCCTGTACGTCCATATAAGGCATAGCTCCTTCCCATACAATATATATCGTATACAATACCAGAAAACGAAGAAAGAAAAATTCCGGCATCAAACTGAGTAATACATTAAGGGAGAACATCAAGGCCGAAGAATATCCGACAAACTTTTGACAAAGTTTTACGTCTCTCTCCCGCTTAAATAACGAATACCACAGTTCATTAATCGAATACGAAGCAAGAAAAAAGCCCCCGAATGAGGATAGCAACGAGAGTATCGCAGATTTAAGCGCTATCTGCAAATCAAACTCCTTTCGCGTAAATAAAACGCTGAAAAATGCAGCCATCGCAATCAGTCCGATAAAAGGATAGACAAAGCCTGAGAGGAATTTCTCATGATCGTCCGTCCGCTTTCCGCTCAGCGTCTTCCAGGCTTCCGAAGGTTTGAATATTAAGAATATTGTTGTATTATATAAATTTTTAAACATATTTTTCCTCCTTAAATTTTGCAAATATAATACAAGTCAGGTGTATTACAAAATAAAAAAATATTTGATTATTTCTTTTTTCTGAAGCGCTGTGAAAAACAGTCTGCCATACGGTACTACTGCTTCTCATTCTTTTTTTGCTGATTTTTTTTCGAGAATTGACATTCAAATGAAAAAAATATGTATATTTATGGTAATTCTCATCATCGGATATATAAATGTAAAATGAAGCTATACAATATACTCATATATTTGTCCGGCAGGACGACAACTTCGAAAAATCCTGTTTTCCGGAGGTTGGGACACGCTCATGGATTGTTCGGATGAAAAATATAATCTCTCTATGGAAGAGTATTTATTCCATCTGTCCGACAGAAACAACCGTTCCGCGTATTTTCGCATATTTCCACTTACCATTTTTCAAATTTGTGATAAATACGTCCGACATCTGGAAATTAGGGAAAAACAACCTGGACAAACAAAGGTGTTTACCGATTGCGCTTTTCCGATAAACACCTGAATTTCCCTGTCTATGAACATAAAAGTATATTTCAGTACATTGCTGTCCCATTAAAATATAGGTATTGTTAATTTTATAAAATAAATTCGTTATTAAGTTTCAGCATAAGCAAATTTAATGATGTTACAATCATATATACTGCTTTACTGTAACATTTTGTTTTTCTCTTGAATCTCGC
>JAISEJ010000180.1 GCA_031264155.1 Tannerella sp.
AACCCCGAAACGCGAACCACCGCCGCCATCGCTAAACGCAACCTGATGCGCGCGGACCTCGAAGCAATAGGACGCCCCTTCATCCAGGGACATTTGATTAACAACCCGAACGTTACCGATGACGAACTCAAGGCCATGAACCTGCCCGTTCACGACCGGCATCCCACGCCCTCGCCCGACCCGACGGAAGCGCCCGAACTCGAACCCGCGCCTAAGAGCGCCGGCATCATCGAGGTCAAGTTCCGCAGGGTAGCCGGACGCGCCAAGCCGCCGGGCGTGAAAAGCATTGAAATCTGCATGATCGTTACCGACAGCCCCACCCCGCCCGCAGACTGGACGGAACTCCACGAAAGCGTCCTGGCCACCCGCTCGCCCCTGCGCATCGTCCGCAGCGGACACGAGCGCAGCAAATGGCTCCACCTCGCCGGACGGTGGGTCAACTCCCGCGGCGTCAAAGGCCCCTGGAGCGACATCATCAGCATCGTCATCCCGTAAAAACAGCTGCGATGCACCGTAATTTAAAACTATATATATGGCACTGATAGATGTTGTAAAATGTGAAGTCAACGATAAGGAGCTTGTATATAAATTTCCTTCCGACGATTTGAGGATAGGCACACAATTGGTTGTCTATCCTGTTCAAACCGCTTTTTTCGTGAAAGGCGGTAAGGTTTTCGATGAATTTCAATCGGGAACACACACCCTGAAATCTGAAAATATCCCGTTGTTAAACAGGCTGATTAATATTCCTTTCGGCTCCAATTCCCCATTCAAAGCGGAGGTATGGTTTATCAATCAAATTTCAAAACTGGATATCAAATGGGGTACCGCTACTCCTATCCAGTTAGAAGACCCCCGCTATAATATTATTGTTCCTGTCCGTGCCTTTGGACAATACGGTTTCAGAGTGAAGGAGCCACGACTGTTTCTGGAAACTTTGATAGGGAACATGACTACTTTTACTTCCGAAAAAATAGAACAGTATTTTAAGGGCAAAGTTTTTTCGCAGTTAAATACGCTCATCAGTCAAAAAATTGTAAAGGACAATGTTTCCATTCTGGATATTAACGCTCTCTTAATTGATATGTCGGAACATTGCAATACGCAATTAAACAGCGCTTTCAACAAATATGGCATTGAGATAATCGAATTTTCGTTTATGTCTATCACTGTTCCACAGGACGACCCAAGTATTGTGAAACTGAAAGAGGCAAAAGATTTGGCAGCACGAATGAAAATCACAGGCAGGGACGTTTATCAAATGGAACGCAGTTTTGATGTGATGCAAGCCGCAGCGCAAAACGAAGGCGGCGGGATGATGAATTTAGGGGCGGGACTTGGGGCAGGTTTGGGAGTTGGTGCACAAATGGGGAATATGTTTGCCCAAACCATGAATACCAACCCGACAACACCTCCTCCGCTTCCACAACAGACTGTTTATTTTCTGCATCTCAACAACCAGCAACAGGGCGGTTTCAATTTCCAAACGGTGGTGAATCTTATATCGCAGGGACAGGTGAGCGCCGATACATTAGTTTGGAAACAGGGGATGCCAAGTTGGGCTAAAATCGCCACTTTACAGGAGTTTATTAATTTATTCGGCGGACCTGTGCCTCCACCTTTACCCCCTATTACATAAAATCATGAAAAACATTACATTGATTACAGGAATTATCCTGTTAGTTGCTAATCTGTTATTTGGAAGTATTTTAACTGATTATCCCATATTTAATATGTGTCTGAATTGTGGTGTGATTATCGCTACTACCGTTTTGCTTTACCTTCTCAAAACCATTCAGTTGAAAGATGGATATTATATTTCCCTGTTCATGCTTTTCGGACTGTTTGGTTTCATAGAGTTTATTTTGGGATTGTTTGCGCCGCAACGATATACGGATAATGGATATTTGATAGCCGTTATTTTGATTGTGGCGTTTGAGGCAATTGTACTGGCGATTACCCATACAGTATCTAAGAAAATTGATTAAATTATTTTTAAACTATTAATATTCAACTCTATAAATTATTATTTTATGAAACAGATAAAATGTGAACTATGCGGAAGTATAGACTTAGTTAAACAGGATGGCGTTTATGTGTGTCAATATTGCGGCACCAGGTATTCCGGCGAAGAAGAAAAAAAACCGCTGATTGATAGTGTTACTGAAGTAATAGGCAAGGTGAAAATAGACAATTCTGAACAATTGGCTAACTTATACCAGGTTGCAAGACGTGCAAAAAATGATAATCATGCCGAGATTGCTGCCAAACACTATGAAATGATACTCGCTGATGACCCTAATAGTTGGGAAGCGGTGTTTTATACTGTTTACTTCAAGGCAATGCAAGGTACAATTGCTGAAATTCCAACCGCAGCAACTTCGATCTATAATTGCACTAATACTGTATTAGGACTTATTAAAGATACGGTAAATGATGAAACAGAACAAGAACAAGCTGTAAAAGAAGTGGCAATTCGAGTAATGGATATTTCTAAAATTTTATTCAACTCCGCCAAAAATAATTACTACGATAGCAGTTTCCGAACAAAATATATCCAAGAATATTTATATAGAGCCTTTTCATCAATATATACAGCCTTTAATTTAGGAAATCAATTAGAAAGTTTTTTTGGGGACAAAAAATATGCCTGTGAATTAGCGATTAAGGCTTGGAAATTGGGAATTAAATCTTTTGATGAAGTTGACAAAGAATATACAAACATTCGCAAAAAAGATAATAGTTTTTCAAGTTTATTTAGTAAGAACGATATAACTATCAGCTTATTCAATGGAAAAGAAACCATCTATATTGGTAGTTTTGATATAATAAATGACGTCACACCTCATTATGAAGATAAAATAGTAAAATACGACCCTTTATATCTAATGCCAAAACAGAAATTTATAACCCACTATAACGGAAAACAAGGTGATTTAAAGATTAGCGGTAGTGGTCATTTATGGGTCGCAGGCAGCGAAATATACAGTGAGGCAAAAGATGGAGGTTTGCCTGAAGAACTGGTTATGAAAATAGCGGATATTGTCAGTATGGTAAAGAACAGTGAAATGTCTTATCCAACTTTAACCATTACCGATAAAAATGGGAATTTTATATGTGTGAATAC
Source organism: Tannerella sp. (assembly GCA_031264155.1). Classification (GTDB taxonomy): domain Bacteria; phylum Bacteroidota; class Bacteroidia; order Bacteroidales; family Tannerellaceae; genus Tannerella. Next base: position 3,128 of record JAISEJ010000180.1, read on the forward strand.
CTTTAAAAGAAATAAAATAATATCTGAAATTGAAAAGAACAGAAAAAAATTAGGTTGCCCCAGTATCGGAACAGGAAGTTCTAATAATGCTGAAAATCGCAACAGAAACGAAGATAATGTACCACCTGCACCTGTCGCTACTCCAAACGATGGAAAAAGCTGGCTGAAAACGTTATTATTATGTCTTTTTTTGGGGCTAATCGGTATTCATAGATTTTACACTAAAAATACGGTTATTGGCATTATTCAATTACTGACACTAGGTTGTTGTGGCATTTGGACTTTTATTGACCTCATGATAATTCTTGTAGGAAGCTACAAAGATGGAAATGGCAATGAACTTGTCAATCAATGGAAATGGCAATGGTAACAAACTTGTCAAATAATAAGAAAATCAACAAAGTAAAGTGCATTGTATTTTTTATTCTACCATTTGCACTTCATTTTGTGCCAGTTGATTTTCTAAACGGACAGCACAGTATTTGCCTGTTCAAAAATATTTCAGGAATGGAATGTTATGGTTGCGGCATTACTCGTGCCGTATTGTCTGTCATACAATTTGATTTTATGAAAGCGTACTCCTACAATAAACTTGTGATTATAGTTTTCCCAATGTTATGCTATCTTTGGGGTAAATTTTGGTGGCAGTATACTAAAAAACAGAATTTTATGAAATGTAGAACAATATGATAATCAAATGCAATAACGATGAAAACCAAATTTATTTTTTTTATCCTCCTGACGGCTACGCTACAGATGGCAAGCGCACAATCCGATGGGATATTACGAAACCGCAGCAACGTCCAAATCGGGAAAATACAGTCCGATGGAGTGATACGCAATAGTAGCAATACACAAATCGGAAAGATAGAAGCCAACGGAATTGTCAGAGACCACAGCAATGCGCAAATTGGAAAGATAGATACCGACGGCGTAATTCGAGACCGAAGTAATACACAAATCGGAAGGATAGATGACAATGGCGTTGTCAGAGACCGCAGCAACGCACAAATCGGAAAGATAGATACCGATGGCGTAATCCGAAATGGCAGTAATGCCCAAATCGGCTCTGCAAAAGGTATAAAACGAGAATGGGCAGCGGTGGTGTTTTTCTTCTTTGATTTTAATTTCTAACCGACATTCAACCAAAAAAAATTCAAAAAGTATGTGACAGTTTTGTTTCCATGCTTTTTGATTTTTTTTTCTGAAACTATGCAGCCTCAACGCTTTACCCCTCTATAAAACCACATTGATACAGATAATAATACAGTTCCCTTTCAACAGGGATAAACCCTATTTATATTGCTTATATATAGAACAATACATATTATATAATATCCTAAGAGGTTTGCCTGCTAACTGATTGACTGTAATCTAACATCGCCTCCGATCCGCCCACACCGGCCCTCATGCGTCAAATCATCCTGCCGCAGGTAGCCGGCGTCACAACCGACCCGCCTGCGGGTACCTATCACGTCGAATCGCAGCACGATTTCATCTTCACGCTGACGCTCGCCGTCCCTTTTGCCGCCGCCCCTGTCGTCCGCACACCGCTGCCGAAAGGATTCCATGCTGTCGTCCTGTCAGGCGGAAAAACGGTGAAAATTATGAATTATGAATCATGAGTTGATGTTGTGCAGTACTTTTTGTGTACCGCAAGTTGACGCCGGAAGGCGTCTGAAGTGGATAACCCCGTATAAACCGAAGGCGCAGCCCGGGGGAAAGGCTGCATCCCCCCCCTGCACGAACTGCATAGCAGTTCAACTTACCACAAAACCATCCCGTGCGCAGTATTAATTAAATCTTAACAAAATAGCTTGTATGTCGTAATATTCCGAATCTACTTTTGTCGCATAATTTTAATGAAACATTTGCATGAAACGTAGAATGAAGAAGACAGGCGTTCATATAAAAACAGGATTCACGGTATTTATTTTACTGCTTTCGACCGCTAATAGCCTTTGTGCCCGGGATGGGGTGCTGAAGGGGAAAATCACGGACGGACGGACGCAGGCGACGCTTCCGGGGACAAGCGTCGCCATAAAGGAAATGCCCGGCACGGGCGCCGTCAGCGATATGGACGGGAATTACGTCATCGCTCTGCCGGCAGGGGTTTATACGGTGGTTGCTTCCTATGTTTCTTATGCAACGATTGAAATAACGAAAGTTGAAATCAGGGAGGATGCGCCGGCGATTCTTGACATTGATATGAAGGAAACAACGCAGGATCTGGGCGAAGTCATGGTCGTGGCGCGGATGGATATGGAGGCGGAAAAGGCGTTGATGATTGAGCGGCAGCAGGCTACCGTCGCGGTCGAGAACCTGGGGGCGAAAGAGATGTCAATGAAGGGGCTTTCGACCGTTGCCGACGGGATAAAGAAGGTGACCGGTATTTCGATGGAGGGAAACAGCAAGGTCTATGTCCGCGGATTGGGCGACCGATACAGCATGACGTCTCTCAACGGTTTCCCTATCGCGTCGCCTAATCCGGACAACAAGCTGATTCCGCTGACGCTCTTCCCGACGTCGATCGTTAAGAATATATCCGTCGGCAAGGTTTACCGGTCGTCGGTTTTCGGCGATTATTCCGGCGCTCATATCAATGTGGATACCAAGGAAAACATCGGAAAAGATTATCTTACGCTCGGTATTTCGACCGGCGGGAAGACGAATGTTTTATTCTCCGATTTTTATGCGTCGGACAAGACCGGGGCGGGCGTTCCGTTCCTGGGCATAAGCGGCGGACTTGGTTTGAACAAAGATATAAAGGAGATGACGGCTGATGAGTTCGAGGATTGGCAGCGGACGAACAATCCTTTTCCGACAGGCTTTTCTATCCGTAAGGGGACGGCGGTTCCTGCCGTCGGCCTGGATTTCGGCATGGGCAAGACGTGGAATGTCGGCGGCCGGAAACTGAATGTTTTGCTGGCTGCCGGATTTAATAACGACTATACGCGGTATAAGGACGCTTATGTTTCTACGATTAACGCTCAGGGCGTCGTTCGCGACGAGTATTATTACGATAAGTACACGTACGAAACGACTGCAACCGCGTTGGGGCAAATCGGATATACGCTCGGAGGCGGCGACCGCATATCTTATAATATGATGGTCATTAATAATACAGAGGATATTTTTATGCGTCGCGAGGGTATGGACGCGGAGGGGATAGATCTGGTCGGAAGTAACAGCGTATATCATGCATACGGGCTGTTTAACAGTCAGCTGACGGGAAAGCATGTCTTGCTGCGGGACAAATGGTTCGCGGACTGGCAGGCGTCTTACGGGCATACGAAGGGTGACGAACCGGACCGTCGCCAGGTGATGTTTACACATAACGGCGAGGGCAAGGGACTTTCGCTCTTTAAACTTAATCAACAGGAGACGATGCGCTATTTCGGGGAACTGTCGGAGGATGAATGGAACGGAGACTTGAAGGTCAGACGGGTGTTGAGGAATGATGGCTTTGTCCGCGCGGGGGGAGCCGTACGCAGGAAAAGGCGGGATTTTTATTCCTCGAATTTTTATTATAACCTGAAAAATATCTCCCCGCAGATAGACGATATTTATGATACGGATTATTATCTCAATTATGATAATATAGCAAACGGAACGGTGACGGTTAACAAAAATTCGCTGCCGCGAAACAGGTATGATGCGGGAATGGATATTTACGCCGTATTTGCCGAAGCGGAATATTATCCGGTTGCACAGCTGCTCGTTTCCCTCGGTTTGCGCTATGAACATTCGGAACAGTATGTGCGGTTTCGGACGGATGCGGCCGGGGAAAGGCGCGCCGTACTGGCCGGCGATGATTTGTTTCCGGCCGTAAACCTCCGGTATAATGTGAACAGGAACGGGAATCTTCGCCTGGGAATTTCGCGTACCGTTACGCGCCCTTCGTTTCTCGAAATGGCGCCTTTCGAATATAAGGAATCGTATGGCGGCGCGACGATTCGGGGTTATGAGCAGATCACGAACGGTTATAATTATAACCTGGACGTGAGGTATGAACTTTTCCGCGGATTCGGCGACATGTATTCGTTCGGCGTTTATTACAAGTATCTCGAAACGCCTATCGAGCGTGTCCAGGAGTATTCCGGCTCGCTGATACAGAGTTTCCGGAATGTAGACAGGGGAAACGTGGCGGGCGCCGAAGTGGAGGTGCGCCGGCAGTTGACGAAAGGGCTGAAGGTCGACTTCAATGCTTCTTACATTTTTACCCGCATTTCATTGCCAGAAAAGGGACTTTATACGGATCGGGTAAGGCGGTTGCAGGGAGCTTCGCCCTGTCTGGTCAACCTGGACGTAAGTTATGCGCCGACGACGGCTTCGGGCGGCGAAGGGCGACTGTCGCTTTCGGCGGTGTACAACCTGCAGGGCGCGCGCATCGCTTCGGTCGGTATCAACGGGGTGAATAATGTGATGGAAGAGGCGGTACATTCGCTGGATTTCGTTGCTTCGTACGGTTTCGGCCGGGGCATGAAGGTGAAGTTGCAGGGGAAGAACCTGCTTGATTCCGAACACAGGTTTACGCAGCGGATAAAGGACATGGGGCGAAAGGAAACGGTGGAATACTTCCGCAAGGGATTGAATATCGGTATCGGATTTTCTATGGATTTTTAATAATATTTTTAACTAAAAACGGAATGATTATGAACAAGTATTTTAAGGAAATCAGTTGTGCCACAGTGATGCTGACGGCCATGTTGAACATGTTCGTCGCCTGTGGCAGCGATGATGATCCGGAGACGGAACAGCCGGACCCGGATGAGTTTGTACTGAAGGGCGAATTGACCGGCGAAAAGACGCTTCGGGCCGGGACGACCTACGAGCTTGTCGGCGGGTACCAGGTCAAGGCCGGTGGCAGGCTGACAATTGAAGAGGGCGTAACGATTGAGGCGACGCGCTCTATCGACGGACAGCCGGATTATATTATCGTCGAGCAGGGCGGACGAATCGAAGCCATCGGCACGAAAGAGCGTCCGGTTGTGATGACTTCGACCCGCCAACAGCCGGGGGCCTGGGGCGGCGTGCATATTTGCGGCCGGGCGCCGGTGAACCTTTCGGGTGGAACGGGCAAGTCGGAGATCGGCGACGCTACGTTCGGCGGTTCGGCAGCAGATGACAACTCGGGGACGATGCGCTACGTACGCCTTGAATATACGGGTTTCGCCTTCAGCGAGACGAAGGAATCCAACGGACTGACGATGTACGGCGTCGGCAGCGGGACGACGATTGAATACGTCCAGTCATATAAGGGTTCGGACGACGGTTTCGAATGGTTCGGCGGGACGGTGAACGCCAGGTACCTGGTATCGACACATAGCGAGGATGATTCGTTCGACTGGACGGACGGCTGGACGGGCAAGGGACAGTTCTGGGTGGCCGTGCAGGACCCGACAGCGCCCGGCGCCGACGGTACGGCTAACGGCGACTGCCTGATTGAGGCCGATAACCGCGAAGATAACTTCGGCAATACGCCGGTTTCGCGCCCGACGCTGTCGAACCTGACGCTGATCGGCAACAACGACAGCAACGCCCAGAAGCGGGGTATCCGCCTGCGTGCCGGGACGAGCGTCAGGCTTTACAATACGCTGGTGAAAGGGAAGCCTGTATCGCTGACGGTTGCCACGACCGAAACGGAACAAAGTTTCGTCAACGGCGTTTCCGTTATCGAGCATCTTTGGGCCGATCATGCGTTTGCGTACGAAGGAGGCATCGCCGACCTTGCGCTGGATACGAAAACGGGCAATGCCGTAAATCAGGAAATCAGCTTCACCGGCAATTACATCGGTACGGTTGCCGGAGGAATCGACCTCTCGTCGTCCGACAGTTTCTTCGCGAAAACGGATTATAAAGGCGCCGTCCCGTCCGATAACGACTGGACTGCCGGATGGACAAAAAAATAAGCCTTAAAGAATTACCGGTCTTCTCGGCTAAATCTTTTTTTGAGGTGCTGGATAGACCTGCAATCGATAAAATTAAAAGAATCACTTGCTTCTTTTATCTCCCGCGGCCAAAATTAAAAGAATCACTTGCTTCTTTTGTCTCCCGCGGCCAAAATTAAAAGAATCACTTGCTTCTTTTGTCTCCCGCGGCGGAAATTAAAAGAATCACTTGCTTCTTTTATCTCCCGCG
>JAISEJ010000017.1 GCA_031264155.1 Tannerella sp.
CATACAGTTTCATTGAGAAAAAACCTGCTATAAAATTTGATCGTTCCCAGCCAACCGGACAACTGGAATTATTTTATTAAGCTATCCGTTGCTCATTCGATTTACAAATAAAACCCGGCGCGTAAAAAATCCGGGCTAAACTTCCGCTTCTCTACCTATGGGGGATTTATGTTATATTTATTGGATTGGTTATATCGAACTCAGATTTTTAGGGAGATGGAGGTTATGACAAATCCGGGTTCAGGGAGATTTTGGGCGCTGACGTGCAACAGGTTATTCCTCCACAAAAGAACGTGGTTATTCGTTTGCCCCTGACGGGGAAACCGATACCCGGCCATTTGATCCAGCGCAACGAGATTGTCGAATGAGATGGAAGTGCCGGCATATGAAAAAAATGATCTTATTGTTTCTTGTCCTGTCGTCATGCTGCACTCATCGTGAGAACGGGGCTAAAGTTCTTTATGAGAATGAGAAATGTGTGATTATTCAGGTGAATGACAATACGCTAGTTCTTGTGCCCGGAATTGGTACGGATTTAACCGCTGGCAGGCATAAAAGATACCGGCAGGAAAGCGTGAAACCGATAACGGGCATGGAAATTGACAGGAGGCGGTTACGGAAAAACAGGTTTTCGGAGGCCGGGAATGATGCTTTTCAAAGAGCGAACGCTGCTTTTGACAGCATTTATCTAGGTGTGTCAAAGTGGTCGAATTTGACCACTTTTCAGACGGGAGGAAACGATAACGATTAATCGTATGAAAACAAAATACATTCTTTTATGCTGCGCTCTCTGTCTTATTATCGGAACCGTCGCCGGATTCCTTACCGGCAGGCGTACGGTCGAACGGGCGGAATCGGTCAGGTACGTCAAAGAGACGCCCGTTACCGGGAAGATTGAACTGCTTGAGCCTTTTAGGGTCGAAATCCCGTCGTTGCCTGTATTGCTTACCCGGACGGATACGGTGTATGTGGACAGGGTTGCATATACACGGGAAGTGGTCGATACGGCGGGGATTATTGCGGATTATGAATTGAGGCGGCTGTACAAAACACAGTTGTTCGACAATCAGTACGGGAAGCTTGACCTGTCGCTTTCTACGCAGTACAACCGGCTGGAGGACTTGTCGTATGAGTTTACGCCTGTTACGAAGATTGTATACCGAGAAAAGGGCTGGAGGCCGTTTGTGTCCGTCTCGTATGGTTCTCTGGGTTATATCAGGGCCGAGGGGTGGATTGTATTATAAGTCCGTGGGGGTGAGTGTTCAGTATGTGACTGACTTGAAGAGGAATGGGGTTAGTGTCGGTATACATAAGGCGTTTTAATGGAATATTGAGTATTTCTATTTGTATCTTTTTCCGTCCGGTGTGGCTTGTGAAGGTCGGGCCGGATGTTTTTTGTATTGTGGGATGGTTTTATTGGTTTTAATCTGTTGAGTTAGTGCCGACATGGGAATTCTCATGTCGGGGTTGCGGCGCTATCCCGAATGATTTTACGGGTTGTCTTCCTTCTTTTGTATGATGACGTGTTTGAATTTCATCAGCGCGAAGTTGATTTCAAATGTCGTTTCGGTGCCGGTTACTTGCATGTCGTCACTCAGCAGGTCGGCAATGATGTCGCCGCCTTTTTGCATTAGTGTTTTATGTGAAAATTCGTCGCCGGTTGCGGAGAGTTCCGCCACTGTACGGGACAGTTCCCGTATCTTGGCAAATGTCTCTACAATGGCGATGGTGGTATGCGTGGCGGAGGGCACTGAAAAAGTCCTTTTTGAGCCCCCCCCTCTACAGACGCTTCTAAGAGGGGTAAAATTCAAAAATAATGGTTTTTTTCAGTGCCTTCGCGTGGCGCGGGGGCTTTTTAGGATGGTAGCATGTACAGGCCCCGTTCGGAAAAGGCTTTCGGAAGTACACGGGTTTTTGCCATGTTTGTGGTGGAAATTTTCCACCGCAAATCTACAAACTCTTTATTATCAATTTCAAAAACATAATTTATGGCACAAAGATACGGTTTTCTTTATTTTTTTTAACATGCGATTATTTATAATATATTTGTTGATTTAGCATTATATTTGCAGCAAATAAAAGAGATATATAGTGCCCTATTCAAAAGAAATAATCGACAAACTGGGGAATTCGATGGTCTATATTGCGCAGAAAGTTCCTGATTTAAGCAAAATAAAGTTGCTGAAATTAATATATTTGTTCGAGGAGTTTTCGGTTAAAAGAAATAAGCTTCCTTTTTTTGGAATCCCCTTTGAAGTCTGGCAGGTCGGGCCGGTCGCAAAAGATGTTTTTGTAGACTTGGATATAGAGTTGGTTTTGTTCGGCAAATATATATCTATAAAAAGAGGAGATAAGGCTACTTATATTTTTGCCAAATCATCATTTAATAATGATGAGTTTTCGGACAACGATATCAAGGTGATGGATTATGTGATTGAAAAGTACGGAAATAGAACGGCTACTCAATTAGTTAAACTTCTGCATAAAAAAGGTTCTGCGTGGCACAAGGAGACAGAGGAAAGCGGTTTAATGGAGGTCTTCAATAAAGGAATAACCAACAGTTCAAACAGGGAGATAGATTTCACTTATTACCTTTCCGGGTGCGAGGCCGAAAAGTATCGGGACTGTATAGCATTCCATGAATCCGTTTCGTATCTAAATCCCTGACAATGTATACATAGGGAACGATTATCTAGTTTACACCTTTCCGCTTTTCTGATGGAAGTTCGAAAAATAAATACTTCCTGATCCTGGCGGTCGGCGAAGATAACGTACTTATCACAAGCCTTCCGACCAGCAAAGATCACATTCCCCGTTCGACAGAAAAAAGACACGGCTGCATTAATGATGACATAACGCGGGTAAACTGCTATTTTTTTAAAGCCGGAACGATTATTTCGGAATGTGGCAAATTCGGCTTTGAAAGAGATACGTATGTTTATGGAGAGCAAATAACCTTTGTTAATAAAAGGTTGATGCAATCTGTATACAGAAAAGAAGGGAATGATTATCGCGTTTTATGCAAGCTTTCGAATGCCGAATTCCAGTCTATAAGGAAATGTCTGAAAGCGGGCCGGGGTTGTCAGGAATAAGTTTAAGGAATGGCTTTGAAGGATATACATGTCCAAAAAAATGCTCTTGGGTCGGCATATCCGGAATCAAGGCTAAATCTTATTTTGAGGTGCTAAGAAAAATATTTAGCCATACGGAAATAGAAGAACTCCCTATCCCTTGTCCCCTGGTTGATCATGACAAATCGTTGTATCCGACTATT
>JAISEJ010000023.1 GCA_031264155.1 Tannerella sp.
TTCTGTCTATCATTCTCAATTATTTATTGCGTGGTCTTTTGGAAATTCTGCGCCGCTCCACGCCCTTTTAGCCGTCCAGTCCTGTGCAGGCGATGTCCAGAACGAATGAGCGGCAGGCAGTCCCAGGGGCAGGAAAACTTCGGAAGTCAGATACAGGCTGCCGTTATTGGTGTACCAGTCTGCCAAGCCTGATTGGTGTCCGGCAAAGCCGAGTTGCAAGAATCCTGTTTCATTGAAAATTCCATCAACTGAAAACATACGCTTCATTACGGCGGTCAGGGCGGCGCGTACCTGTCCTTCGGGCAATTCTTCGGGCAACTGTTCTTTCCACGCCATTAAAGACAAAGGCTGAAAAACGCCCAAGCGGTAAGTCATCGAACGTCCGAACACCGGGAAGGAGCCTTCGGGCGAAATCATACGTTCAAGAATCATCCCGTAACGCTGCATCCGTTTCAGTGCAAGTCCCGACATTTTATCCGACAGCCGTTTTTTACTTGCCAGCACGTTCAAGACCTGAACATACATCGGCTGAATAACGTAACTGTTGTAATAATCGAAGGCAAAACATTCGCCGTCGGAATACCAGCCGTCGCCCACGTACCATTCTTCAATTTTGCGGATAGCGCTGTGAATGCGGTACATATCATATTGGGCGTTTATGGAGAGCAAAAATGTTTCGACGGTTGCCGAAAATAGCAACCAGTTGTTGTAAGGCGGGTCGATGCGGCGCAGTTGTTGAAATTCGGTAATATATTGCCGTTTTGTTAATGAATCCAGCGGCTCCCAGAATTGTTCGGGTGCGCGGAGGAAACTGCTTGCTATATAGGCGGCGTCCACCAGCGGCTGACTTTCATTGCGCCATAAGAGGTGATCGGGACTGTCGGAATTGACAGCGTGGGCGTAACTTTTCAACGCCCAGTCGCGCAGCTGTTTCCGTTGTTTGCTTTCTTCGGTGTCATCGTCGGGAAGGGAAAGCCAGGGTGCAATGCCGTCCATCAGGCGGCCGAAGGCTTCCATGTACGACACTCGCTTGTTGCGCCCGTCCCAGGTTGGGCTTAATTCCAACTGCATGTTTTCCGACAACTTGCCCGTACTCATGTTGCGGAGCACCGGTTCAGCTATTTTGTATACCAAATCTGACCAGCATTTGCGGTCATTGTCATCCTTGGCAAACAGGTTGCCCCACACATTATTGTCCACAAAAATCCGCTTACTCATAATTCTATTTCAATTTGGCAATTACTACTACGGGATTATCATCTTCTTTTAATTTTTTCAACAGTTCCCTGAGTTTTTGATGCGCTTGCCGGTCTTTGATGTTCCTGGCAGCAAAATATTCTTCGGTAAGTATCTCTTTCATATCCTCCGCTTTCCAAAAATCGGCCATGACGCCATTCCCGACATAGGATTGCGGAATAAACGACAATCCGCCATTCATATCATTGATCAGTCCTTTTTGTCGAGATGGATCCGTATCCAGAAATATGTTGGTATTCCCTTTGATATGGTAAATACCGTAAACGATCGCATCTGTCGATCTATCCTTTCCTGCCATGAAGACAGGTCTGGATTTCGGCCTGGGTAACATTTCCGGAACAGTAAGACGATAAAAAATATAATCCGGCGTTCCCGCTATGCCAGTAACAGCAATATGGGTAGAAGGGCCGGAAGGCGCATTATGGCTGAGCCTTTCTATCGGGATCGAGTATTTGCCGGGATCAAAAATATAAGCCGGATGCAGTTCCGAATCTGCAAGGATATATAAGGTGTCATTTACATAATCCTTTAGATATAAGTCGTGATCCATCCGGATAGGGTACAATCCCAATTCATAAGAACCTCTGCCGACCTTGTCATAAAAAAAGTGGCTTGGAAAACCTTTAACGATATCCCCGTTCTGATCGAATAAACAATATTTGTATTTGTTCTTCCCGTTATAAAATAGCTGGCCGACAAATAAATCATTTCCTGCATAAGTACAATTGTGTAAATTTTCATCGTCCGGTTTCCGGATAGACCGGATGAATCTCCCATCCAGCCCGTATTCTAAAATGTCTTTACTATCCTCAATATAGACAGCAGGCTTATCCGGGTTCAGGAAAACATTGAATATTGAGAAATATTCGCCGGGGCCGCCTCCTGCTTTTCCGATTTGATACAGGAATTTTCCCGAACGGTCAAAAACATGGAGTTCACGAATCAGAGGTATATAGTACCGTGAAGTTATTGAACAGACAAAAATCAGATCGCCGTAATGTAAAATGACGGGCTCCTCGCCTATAAGAGAATTTTTATTGGTTTCCAGTGGAATAATTTCCATCGACGAAAAAAAATCGGAACAGTACGCTTTCTGATACTCGCCGATACCATTCGCTATGTCGATGACGGCATATTCTCCCAATGGCTTCTTTTTTTCGGCGCATCCGAACAGGCTAAGGAAGATACAAATCCCTAAAAATATTTTGTTCATACAAAATGTTTGTTTACCAATTTTTTTCATGTTTACCAATTTTTTTGATTTAGTGTTAATTTGCTTTTTTAATGATTGCCATTTGTAACAATGTCCAAGCCAATCCTGTGATATGGCTGCATAATCCCATATTGCCCGATCTGAAGAATGATAGTAAACCGGGAATAAGGTGAGTATCTGAAATTATTTGGGCCGTTTTATCAGAAAGAATGGTTTTGTCGGTACCAAAATCCGGGAAAAATAATTTATTTAAATAACAGGTATTTAAGTCCAACATGGTAATCTGTTGGAATGTAGTGATTTTTATTTTATTTGGAATTGAAAAAGTCGGGATCGTTTTTTCGGCTTCCTTCGTTATATATTCGAATAATTTTTTATCGGCGCTATTTTTTTCAGTTTCATGGGATATAACCAATGATTGATCTAAATTAGAACAGATAGCTTCTATTTCAGACCTGCATATATTGTATTTATATATTTTAGCTAAAAATAAAATGATAATGCTTATTGTTTTGCATTTAAATACTTTTATACAAAAATCCATATAACGAGAAAATACAAACTGCCTTTTAAGTTGAGAGATCAATAATTTTACGGTTTCTTCCCATATTTCTTTACTGTCGGGCGTTAATCTTAACAGTACGTACAATCCGGCGCCAAACCATTCGTCATTCAAGATCGTTTCGTGTTGTTCGACCTTTTTCATGAACCGTTTATCAACCTCAAAAAGGACATCATTCAAGTCTGCTTCAACAAAATTATTGTGAGTCAAATGATGTAATCCCCACGCAATACCTGTGATTCCATTTTCAAATTTAAGAGATTTGTTTTTGAACACCTGTTCATAAACAGAGTCGACCAGATCGTCGGCCAAAGAAATAATAGTGTCATTTCCAAAAAAACGGGCATAATGGTATAAAAAGATACAAATCCCCATTTTCCCATCCAATAAACCCTCATTGGGACAAAATTCCGACTTTTGGATAATCCGATCAGCCAACAGGTTGAGTTGTGCATTAAGCAATTTATTCATTTTTAATTTAATGGTGATTTTCACTTTTATGGTTAAGAATGCCGGACCGAAGTCCGTACAGACCGCCATTATTGGCAACAATTCGACCTTCAAAAATTTTTTCCTGAGATCTTTTCGAACCTTCCTGATATGAATCAATATATTGGATTTCAGCAAACGTATCCTTTTCTATTGCAAGAGATTGGTTGTAATTTTGTTCGCCACATTGTACATGATGGATACCGGCAAAGTTGAGTCGTATCATTAAATCCTCAACATGACAATCAGAGATAAACTCTTCATCATAACCTCCTACAATATCAAAATATTGACGTAAAACACTGATTCTTTCAGTTCCGATATCATATTTATTTTTTAGTTGCTGTAATACAATTCTGGGGAAATTTATAAAACGGCTTATAATATATTTCCCACCCAAATACCCGGTAAAATCTCCACAACCACAATATGTTACAATATCATTTTTAGAATAAAAACATGCAGTATTCTTGGCTGTCTGAAGATTACAATCTATATCAAAACCGCATGAATAATAGCAAAGATAACCACTATTCACTGCTTCATAAAAATCAGCTAATATCCATTCTAATAGATGATCAGAAGGCTTACAATCAAACAGAACAAATTCAATAATATCTTTATGTCTCTCATTGTCTGTTAAATTTTTCCCGAGAGTTTGACGGATTTGCTCCATTTGCCCTTGATAGACAATACAAAATGATAAGGTGGGTATTTTTTCTAACATATTTTGAATGGTTTTGTTTGATCTTCCAGTAATACATATATTAAATCCTGAAACTTCGTATGATGATAATATTGGGTCTTGGCATTAGCGGCAATAAGTACTTCCGCCCATCGCTGAACTTTGCCGTTATCAAATTGCGGTATTTTCCTGCTTTTTATAAATCCCAAATGTAATTCCCGCTCCTCTTTTGTCGGGTTAATGCCTAAAAGTGAAAGTTGCCATAACCTGTTTTCATCAGCCAGTTTTCCCTGTTCCTTACCTTTGGATGTTGAAATCTGTGCATCATGAATACGGTAGTATAAGTGCACTTCGTTTAAAACCGTTATCGGAAACAGGGTCGACGCCCGTGTTTGCAATACATAATCTGCGGCATACCTGAATGTTTCATCATAATACAAATTGTATTTTTTTACACAGTTATGTCTCAATATCCATGTAGGATGATGCAGATGGCATTGTCTCAAAAGAATAATCCGAATATTTTCATAATCAGCCTCTTTATAAATTGGAGTAAACCGGTTCAATGGGCTGTAGGCTGTTGCACATAATCCAAATTCAGGATGGTTCTCCATAAAGGAAAATTGAGCCATCAGGCGGTCAGGCAGAGCAATATCATCTGCATCCATCACACAAATATATTTGCCTTTCGCAACCCGTAATCCCTTATTTCTTGCCGGATAGTTGCCTAAATTTGTATCATTGGATAACAGCCGGATACGATGATCATTAAATGAACGGGCAATATCCCAACTCCGGTCTGTCGAACCGTCATTAATGATAATTAGTTCATAATCGGGGAATGATTGCGACAAAATACTTTGAATAGCGCTGGCTACGTACCGTTCAACGTTATAAACCGGCATAATGACTGAAATCGCTGGATTTTGCATATTATTTACTTCATAACATATTTTAGATTGTCAAAAAGACGCTCGATTAAAACTCTTTGTTTGGTAATGATTTCCGCAGTTCCTTTTGCTTCGACCGCCAAGTTCAAAACGGATCCGTAATTGGTTTTTCCTTCTTCTTCAAGAATGACCTCTACTCGATAGGTATCCACGTCGCCGGAATTACTTACGGTAATGGTATTGGTCAATTGTGATATATTTTTCACTCTTCCCTTTAATGCTCCATATTCCAAATATGGATAATTGTCAAGTTTAATAATCACTTTCTGGTCTTTTTCTACCTTACCGGAGCCATGGGATGGAAGGTACATTTGTCCTATCATATCGGAACCGGTCGGGATCATGGTACAGAACTCTTCATTATTACTGATAAACTGTCCATTGGTCCAAAATTTAAGATATTCCACATTGCCGTTAAAAGGAGCCTTAAAAACATATTTTTCTTCCCAAGCTTTTATCTGATCCAAAAGATTGTTATAGGCTGAGTATAAGTCAATATATGAATCCTGCTCCTTATCTATTTGTGTTTGTTTTAATTGGTTCAATCTTGACTGAACAGTTGCTATCTGAATTTTTAGATTACTGATTTCATTTAAATTATTCTGATAGCTTTCACACATATTCAGGTAAGTGATCCTGCTTTTTTCAAAATCCATTTCGGGTATTGCCATGTTAGCATAAGTGGAAAACAGCAAGGAGTCCTTATGGAAATTTTTCCTTTGTGCTTCTACCATTTTATATTTTAATTCTTTTGATGTATGTGCATTTTGAAGCTGTTCTTTCATATCCGTGATCTGATGTGTCAGATTACCTACCTCATCGTTAAATATCTCTCTTTGTACCAGGACAATGTGCTGGGTTAATGACTTTAGAAATGCATGATAACTTTGATTGATTTCACCTAACGACACATCATTAGGGTATTGAACAATAAGACCGGGCATTTTCAACAGCATATCCGGAGCATATTCGGAGAGCAACTTTTCTATTTTTTTTACATCCTCAACTTTTGCCGCATTACGTATCCAGGCGATATATTCACCTTCTGCATAGTTATTTCGCTCATAATCATAAAATTCTAAAGCCCCATACATTTTCGAAATCAGTTTTACCGGGGTATTTGTAGGAACAAGAGTTATAGGACCGGATACCACATCGGGATACTTGATAATACTTCCAAAGAGGAATATTAAAAATGATATAAACACCAGGATGAAGGTGATTATTTTACCGAAATGAGAGGGCATACGTTCAAGTATATCTTTTACCTCCTCGCTGTTTTTATGTTGAAGATCATCTATTTTACTCATGAGCAGGCAATGTTTTTTCTTCCGGTTGGACTTCGGCATTGGTCAGGAGGTTCAGTTGACTTTGCACCAATTTAAAATACCGGCCTTTTCTTTTCATCAATACATCATGACTACCGCACTCTACAATAAATCCGTTATCCATAACGGCAATCTGATCTGCTTTACGGATCGTACTTAATCGATGGGCAACCACAACAACTGTTTTTCCTGCAAATGCTTTTTCCAATGCGTGTACAATTTTCTGTTCATTGATGGTATCCAGTGCATTGGTTGCTTCGTCAAGAAACAGGTAGTCCGGATTTTTGTACAAAGCCCTTGCAATCATTAATCTCTGTTTTTGCCCGCCGCTTATTCCTCTGCCGCTATCACCGAGCAAAGTATCATATCCTTTGGGTAATTGCTCAATGTCCCATGCAATATTGGCTATTTCTACGGCTTTTTTCAATCGGGCAAAGTCAATTTTTTCATCACCCAGAACGATATTATTGATTACCGTATCGTTAAAAATCTTACCATCCTGAAAGACAATTCCACATCTGCTACGCCATTGCCTGATGTTGATATTGTTCAGACGGGTGCCTCCTACCGAAATATCCCCAACGCTGGGGTTATATAACCTGAGAAGCAGTTTTAATATGGTTGATTTTCCGCTTCCGCTATTTCCTACAATGGCTGTTACTTTTCCTTCCGGAATCACCAATGTGATACCTCTTAATACAGGTGTGGCATTCCTACTGTATGAAAAAACCACGCCGGAGAATTTAATATTTTTATTTTCAGGAAGTCCTGCGCTGTTGACAACCGAATGTTCATCTTCTTCTTCCATTTGATGAATTTCGGATAACCGGGCAAAGCTGATTTTTGCATATTGTCCGGCATGGACGAAGCCGATCAGTTGCTGAATAGGTGCATTGAGCATGCCTATGATAAATTGCGTGGAAATCATTATCCCAAAAGTTATTTCTCCCTGTATCACGGCTAATGCACAAAAGAAAGTAATCGACAGGTTTTTTATTCCGTTGATAAATTGGGCCCCACTGTTTTGAATATTGGAAATAGTCTGGACTTTACGGGTTACTTTATAGAGTTTTATTTGTATGGCTTCCCATTTCCAGCGTTTTTGCTGTTCGTAGTTGTTGACTTTGATTTCCTGAATACCTCCAATGGTTTCTATCCAGTAACTCTGATTTTTAGCCAGTAAATCGAAATACTCCCAGTCCAATTTTTTCCGTGTCCGCAAAAACACAAAGATCCAGATGACATAAAGGATACTGCCGGCCATAAATATATAAAAGATATTACGGTTATATACAAACATAATAACGGCAAATACCGAAAAGGATAAAATCGAAAACAACATACCCAAAGAATTATTCATGATAAAACTGCGGATACGTTCGTGATCGTGGGCGCGTTGGAGTATATCGCCGGTCATTTTGGTCTCGAAAAAGGAAACGGGGAGCCTCATCAACTTGATCAGATAGTCGGATATTAATGCGATATTGACCCGCGCGGTTACGTGTAAAAGGATCCAATCCCGGACAATATTGGACAACAGTACACAAAATATAATCATAATGTTGCCGATAAGTACCAGATGGATAAACTGTATATCGCGGGTTTGTATGCCGACATCGATGACAGCCTTGGATATAAACGGAAGTAATGATTGCAGCAGGGTAACGATGAGCATTACAATGCATAAGTTGATGAAACTCTTCTTGTAAGGAGCAAAATATCCGAGAATATTTTCAATTTTTTTCAGGCGTTCGGTTTTTTCCCCCGCTTCAATTTGCTTAAAATGGGCCTGTGGTTCTACTGCCAGGAAAACGCCTTTACCTCCTTCGCGATGACACCATCCTTTTTTGAACTGATCAATGCTGTATTTTAACAAACCTTTTGCCGGGTCGGAAACCAATACATATTTTGTCGATACCTTATATACCACGATAAAATGACTTTCATCCCAGTGGATGATACAGGGAAGAGCAACCAGATTCATGATTTCCTCCATGGTTGCTTCGGAAGCCAGAGTACGTAACCCGATTTTTTCGCAGGCGTAGGTCAGATCGAGAAAGGAAACACCTTCACGGGTCATCCCGCACAAATCCCTCAAATATTGCAAGGAATAATATTTGCCGAAATATTTCGCAATAATCTTGATGGAAGCAGGACCGCAATCCATCCTGTCCAATTGCTGTTCGTGGGGGAAGCGACTTAACAACTTTGTATACGGTTTAAGGATTGGTTTTTACCGGCAAAGCTTTCTCCTTCATGAATCCGCGGATCGCATAAACGGCAAGCACTGCAGCAAGTATAAAGAATGTTATTAACCAGACATCAACATACTTAACGGAAGGTCGTGTTATTCCGAACATCACGCTGTATAACCCCTGGAAGATGATGCACAGTATTAATTTATCCGTTTTATGATAAATGATCCCACCAAAAATACCCGTACACAATACAGGGAGTATATTGGGCGTAATGCCGGCATAAATGATCGAAACAAGGGTGACGATCGAGACAGACAGCCACGGCGCTAAATATCGTGACAATTGTTTTTGCAAAAACCCGCGCAATAAGACCTCCTGGACGACAGGAATACAAAAGACTCCGGATAAAAAGAAGATAACATGTCCGGGTAAAAAATATTCCTCGGCAGTAATACTGTCGGGAGAGAACAGGAAATAGTTCCAGACGGGATAACCGTACAGTAAGGATACGATGAAAAACTGCGAAACGCATAGCAGGAACATCCGCAGCCAGTTTTTCCTGCTAATATCCCTGACACGAAACGTTTCCTTTCCGAACATCCTGAGATACAGCAAAAACACCAGAACGGCAAATGTTACCATCATGAAAACAGCGGCAACACAAGCCGTTGGGGTACGGGTATTTACAAGCGATATGGCATATCTAAACAGAAAATAATCAAGGATGTAGAACCCGATAAAACATCCGAATACTTTCAGGTTTTCTTTATAAGAGGTCTTCATTTTTTATTTTGTTTAAGAAAATTATTCCGTTCCAGCATTTTATCGCGTCTTTCGAATCGGATTTCATATAACTCCGACGGATCTTTCCAAATATCAGGAACTTCAAATCCCTCACTTCTTTTTTCGAAAATAAATGCATCCATTCTGTTCGGTAAGTATTGAGGCAGATAAAATTGATCGACTCCGGCAATCTTTCCGGCAAAGCGCATATATAAGAAGTCGTGCGACAGCGCTTCCACAGGACAGAAAAAATAATCATGCCCCGTCTGCAGACAGATGCTTTCAAGGCTGTTTTTTACAGACATGGCTAAAGGGTGGACGGTTAACGTCCGGGCCGGATCCTCCGGATCAATTGCGGTATATGTTCCTTCGCCCGCAAATAGTCCGATGCTGTAATATTCCTTTCCGTAATATTGATTCAGGTAATATCCTAAAGGATGTATTTCAGGATATAAATAAAGACTGCGTCGCGACACATGTTCCAGATGTGACCAGATAAGAACCTTTTCGTCAGGACGGAGATATAAATCAATAGCTTGAGAAATATTCAAAAACATCTTCTGATCCCTTCCCGTATACGGCGAAAATGATCTTTCGAAATAAATAGTCTTCCCCTTCCTGATGATAAAAGACTCTAATTTTGATACGGCGTGTCTTAAATAATCCCATTCCGTATCTCCCATAGCCGTCTTGATACAGGGTCTGTTCTCTATCAGTTGTAATGCCTCTTCATATTCATTTCTAATC
>JAISEJ010000072.1 GCA_031264155.1 Tannerella sp.
TGATCGCCAGCGTGAAACAGGGCGTGTACGTGGATAAGTTCACCAACGGACAGGTGCAGATCGGCGCCGGCGATTTCACCTTCTTTGTGAAAAGCGGCTTCCTGATCGAAAACGGACGGCTGACGCAACCCGTCAAGGACGTCAACATCATCGGGAACGGCCCAAAAGCGCTGGCCGACGTGACGATGGTGGGCAACAACCTCAAAATCGACCCGGGCGCATGGACCTGCGGCAAGAACGGACAAAGCATACCCGTGTCGCAAGGACTGCCTTCGGTGCTCGTCAAACGGTTGACGGTAGGAGGAGAGGGGTAAAAAGAATTTTGAATTTTGAATTTTGAATTGACCGGGAGAAACATTAAAGGAAGGTATAAATGAAAGGTATTGTATATACACAATTTGGTACGCCTGAAGTATTGAAACTTATGGATGTGGAAAAACCCGTTCCAAAAGTAAACCAAGTTCTTATCAAAGTAAAGGCATCATCATTAACTAATTTGGAATATGCCCGGTTTATGGAACCAATTGAAGGAGGAAAACCCCCGTTAATGATTCGCCTTATGGATAAGGCGCTAAAAGTTGAAGGAAAAGTTATCGGTTCGGAAGTATCCGGTATAGTTGAGGAAGTGGGTAAATGTGTTACCGGTGTTAAAAAAGGCGATGAAATATTTGCCGTAACGGTTGGTTTGCAAGGAGCCTGGGCAGAATATGCCGTAGCGGATGAAACTGCCATTTGCTTAAAGCCGGGAAATCTATCGTTTGAAGCAGCGGCGGTAATTCCCGTTGGTGGTATAACCGCCCTTGGCGCTGTTCGTACTGCAAAAGTAAAGGATGGCCGGCAGGTATTGGTTTATGGCGCTTCCGGCGGAGTGGGACAATATGCCCTTCAACTTTCAAAGGCATACGGTGCAACAGTAACGGCTGTTTGCAGCACACGAAACCTGGATATGGCACGCAGCATTGGTGCGGATTATGTTATCGATTATAAACAGGAAGATTTTACCAAAACAGGGAAAACCTATGATGCTATTATAGCAGTAAACGGGTATAACCCCATAGGCATATATAAAAAACTTCTGAATAAAAACGGAATTTATGTCGCCATTGGCGGCATGAAACAGGGAATAATGGGCATTTTACAAGGTCCCTTTTATTCCGGTGGAGGGAAAAAAATGACGGCTTCTACCTATTTCAAGGCAGCCAGGCAAAAATGCCTGCCCCATCTCAAGCAACTTGCGGAGGAAGGTAAAATAACGCCTTTTATTGATAAAGTTTTTTCTGTAAAGGATATTTCACAAGCTATTGCCTATATTGTGAAAAATCATGCTCAAGGGAAAGTTGCCATCAATATGGATATATAAGGCATAAGGAAGGAAGACATTTTTCAAGGAATCATCAACCGCTCCGCAATGGAGCATCAAACAAATAAACAAATGAAAGCAGTAAATTTATTGAAATTATCAAGCCTGTTGTTTTCAACAGCGATGTTTTTCGGATGCGGTCCGAACGACAAGAGTATTCTGAAAAAATATGAAACGCACAGTCCTGTCGAACTGTCAGCCAACCGTTCCGGAATCAGTCTGGAAGTTACGGGCGACAGTACGGGCGGGATCGTGTTGAACATCCCGTACTCACATCCGGCGCTGAACATGCACCGGAGCAATGTTGACCTGCTGTCCGGGCGGCTGTATATCGTAAATGCGGAGAATACCGACGAGCGTCTGGACGTCGAATCCGTCACTGTCGAACGCATCGGCAGCGATTCCACAAAATCGGAATATCTCTCCAGGATGAGCATAACGAAGGAAATATCGGTAAAATATGCGCTTGTCTGCTTCGAGGGAATTGATAAAGGCGAATTTGCCGGAGCGGAAACGCCGCCATGTTTTTTCATCGTTTCGCTCGACGGGAAAATGCCGCATGTCCTGACCGAAATTCCCCTCTCAGCAGGCGCGACCATTGTTGCCGAACATCCTGAAGGCAAATTCATCCGCTTCACCGAACCGCAGATTTATTCGGGGGAAATACCTTTCAAGGGATCGAAAGACGTAGGACTGACAATCACCGTTTCGGCAGACGCTACGCAGGCTGTAAGCTGGAATTTACATACCGGGGAAAGCGGGAAACTGGTTATGTATCCCGTAAAAGCCGGCTCTTATATTACGTCCACGTCTATTACGGGAAGTTTCGAATCGGTGGAGCCTGTTGATATTCTCGATAATAAAATAGCATTTAGTTATTTCGATTTGACGGTAACGGACGCCTGCATTTACGGAACAGTAAAAGTTGAGATGGATGATTGTGCGACAGAACGCGTATACGCCGTGCTGAGCAATACGACCACTCCGCAGGATATACCCGGCGATATTCTAAATCCGGAAAAACGCTGAAAAAACAGTTAATACTGTAGAGACATGATCAAAAAAGAATTAATCTTTTAAATCATACCCAAATGAAACGAAAGTTAAAAATCATGGCCAACCTGCTCTTAACAGCAGCCTTTGCCGCCGTGTCCGCTTCGTGCAGCAAAGACGAGCCGGAAAGCCCACAGGCCATTGAGGTACAGGATAACGAATCGCTGACGCAAGTCATGTTCGCCGACGAGACGCAGGGTAAGAGCGGCGTGACCTTCACCACCACAGGTGCATGGACTTCGCTGATCACCGAAAAGCCCTCTTCCGTGAAGGCAGACGCCTCGATCACGTGGATTTCCATTTCGCCCGACCACGGCGACAAGGCAGGCGATTATACCATTTCCATCACGCTTACGTCGAACCTGACAGGTGATGACCGCGCAGCGGTCATCACCATTTCCTGCGAAGGAACGGAAATCGCCATTACCGTCACGCAGAAAGCCAAAACTGAAAACGGCAGTACCGTGCAAGTCATAGACTCCGGCGTTACCGGCGAATGTGCGTGGACGCTTATCGGCTTCCCCGGCAATTATACCCTCACCATCAGCGGAAACGGAGCTATGGGAAACTACGGTTGGGAATCACCCTGGCAGCGGTACCGGGACAACATAAAAACCGCAGTCATACAGGACGGGGTAACAACGATCGGCGACTATGCTTTTTACGATTGCACCGGCTTGACCGATGTGACAATCCCCAATTCGGTACAAGCGATCGGCAACGGAGTTTGTACCGGTTGTAGCGGTTTGACCACTGTGACCATCCCCAATTCGGTAACCACGATCGGCGAAGAGGTTTTTGCCGGTTGCTCCGGTTTGACCGATATGACGATCCCCAACTCGGTACAAACGATCGGAAA
>JAISEJ010000187.1 GCA_031264155.1 Tannerella sp.
TCCAAAATTGTTGAATACGTCTCCTAATCAGTATCATCATTTATAAAATTATTTGAATTGATTTTAATATCCGACAATGATTCGGAAAAAGATTTATTAACAGTTATCCCGTCCAACAACGTATTGGAGCGTATTTTATCCAACAAGTCCTGCATTGAAAACAGACACAAATTGCGCTGTAATTTCCCAACGGGCGAAGAATAAATAAATAGACAATGCGGCGTTGTCATGCAATCTTTTTTCGCTTCCATATTTCGGATTTATAATATATGTATGTAGCTATAAAACCGACGGTTATGCTTATTGTTATGGCGAGCCATATCCCTTTATATCCCATATACCGGCTCAGGAAACCGGCTAAGGGGATGCGGATGAACCAAAAAAGAACGATTCCCGTGACCATGGCAAACAGCGTGTCGCCAGCACCGCGCATTGCACCGTTCATGACGTTGAGAGCGCCGTGCAGAAAGAATACGGCGCCAACGATCAGCAGATAATCGTAACCTATGGAAATAACAACTTCATCGAGGGAAAACACTTTCATGATTCCGCGCCCGAAGAGGCAGATGATGATGTAAATTCCAACCGAGAACAGCACGTTTATGAGCATCGCAAAACGCACTCCCTGGCGGATACGCGACATGTGGCCGGCGCCCATGTTCTGTCCGCAGAAGGCTGCCATTGCGCTTGACAGGGAGAGGATGAACTGTGTAATCAGCGTATCAATTTTGCCGGCTGCCCCGTATGCCGTCAGCGTATCGGTTCCGAAGATGTTGACGATGCCGAGCAGTGCCAGCAGGCCTATCGACAGAGAACATTGCTGCACACTCGTCGGAAGGCCGATCTTCAGTCCGCGCAAAAACAGCGAACGGTCGAATTTCAGGTCCTTCCATTTCAGCGAAAGCGGAAGCGGAAGTGAAAACGAAGCGCGGCGACGGTGGATGAAAAAAACGGACATGAACACACCCGCTCCCTGCGCCAGAACAGTCGCAAAGGCAACACCTTCCATGTCCCATTTGAAATACAGGATAAACAGGATGTCAAAAACGATATTCAGTACGGCCGTTACGAGGATCAGCATCATCGGACGTTTTGAATCGCCCATGCCGCGCATGACCGAAAGGAAACTGTTGAACGTGACGAAAAAAGGCGTCCCGCACATATAAACCCGAAAATAACGCACCGCTTCAGGCACGACGTCCTCGGGAACTTTCGTCAGACGGAAAAAAGATTCTGCAAAAACAATGCCCACGACGGACAGCAGGATTCCGGAGATAAACGTAAAAATCAAAAACGAAGAGAAAGCAAGCTGCACCTTACCGTACTGCCGGGAACCGTAAAACTGCGAGATGACAACCGTGATGCCGCTTCCCACGCCGATGACAAGCGAGATGATAAAATAATAGATAAAGAACGAAGCCGATACGGCAGCAAGCGCCTCTTTTCCCAGGAAACGGCCGACAATGATGCTGTCCACAACCTGATACGTTTGCTGGAGAAGATTTCCAATCAGCAAGGGGAAAACAAAAGCCAAAATCACTTTCCATACTTTTCCATACGTCAAATCACCTTCGAGCCTTCGATTTTCCATCAGACGTCTTTCAGCAGTATGTTTTCATTCGGGATGCACATATCTTCGCGCGTTTTGAGCAGCGTCTGCCATTCGCGCCGGAATTTATGGGAGATATCGATCTTAAAATTCTCAGACCCGTATTCATCAATTCTGCGGAACAAAAAACCGACGCTTATCCGGTTTATATCCAGCGCCGGCTGATAACGCACGACACGCACATCATCCTCCGGACTGATTTCCGTTATGACGTTCAGTTCCACCAGCAGATAAAGAATCTCGGTCGTCAGGCGTATCGGGATCCGGTTGGCGTCGGACAGCTCGTCGGCGGACCAGGGCGTTTCACCCCGCTCAAACCGCTTAATAATTAACGAAGCAACCAGCATCAGTAAAAAATCCTTATACCGGCGGCTTATATTTTTACTGTCACGTTCGAAGCTGAATTTTTTGACATTCTGCGACGCATAAGCTATTTCCGCACCGAAAAGACACAGGATCCACGAAACCTGCAGCCACAAAAACAGCAGCGGCAATGCGGCAAAACTCCCGTAAATAGCGTTGTACTTGCTCACCCAGATTTGTCCGCTGATATACACAAACTGAAAAACCTGAAAGGCGCAACCCACAATGAAACCCGCCGCCAAAGCATTCGGAAAACGGACTTTGGTATTCGGAACCAATATATACAAAACCGTAAAAAACAATATCGTCAGCAGATAGGGAGCAATACTCAGAAGAAAATCCGCCACAGGCGTCAAAAACACATATTCGTTGAGGAACGAATTTCGCAGCGTCGAGCTAAACAAAGACAACCCGCTGGAAATGGTTATCATGGTCGGAAGGATGATGAAAAAAGCCAGGTAATCCGTGATTCTTCTGTTCCATGAACGGCTTTTCTTCACCTGCCATATATCGTTAAACGAACTTTCTATCGAAGAGATCAGGCTCACCACCGTATAAAAAAGAAGGATCAGGCCAATCCCGATAAACATCCCTCCCTGCGACATGCTCAGGTAGTTATCCGCAAAATCAAAAGCTTTACCCAGTTCTATTTTATGACTGGGAAAATAGGAATACAGGCTCCCGCGCACCGTTTCGCGCATGCCGAATCCGCCGGCTATTCCCACAATAACCGCCAGCATGGGCACGATGGCAAGAAGCGTACTGTACGTAAGCGCCGAAGCCCGCGTCTGCAGGTCTTCCCTTTTGAATCCGCGCACGGCCAGGATCACCGTTTTAACAAGATAAATATACGCACGCTTAAGACCGCTCACTTCCGTTTCCGTTATACGCCATATATCGTACGTAATGAAGTGAATCATTTTCGTGAGCAAATCGCTGATGCGAGTTTTCGTCTTCCCTTTATTTTTTTTGTCAGTCATATTATTAAAATACGCCCCGGTCGCGGGACATAGAAAAAAAGGCAGCAGGCCTATAAGCCGGGTTCTGTACATCCCTGTTATTACGCACGGATGCGTCTGTCATTGATCTTGATTCGCCGTCGCCGGCAAATTCTTCGCAGTCTACCCCCCGACATCGGGCGGGCCGCCCTACACATGCGTCGGTATACATGACCTTACAACCC
>JAISEJ010000192.1 GCA_031264155.1 Tannerella sp.
AAGTAGGGAATGTCAATAATCGTAAATTTAGATGTAATGATGGCTAAGCGGAAAACCGCATTGGGAGAGTTGGCCGAACGTATCGACATCACTCCGGCCAACCTGTCTGTCCTGAAAACAGGAAAGGCGAAAGCAATCCGGTTCTCTACGCTTGAAGCAATCTGCCAAGAGTTAAACTGTCAGCCGGGAGACATCCTGGAATATAAGCCGGACCAATAAGGCCCGATCATCGTTACAACATAATAATCAACAAATTGCCGGCGTAACACATTCGCCTGCCAGCCAATAGTATGTTCAAAAATAATAATATCAACCATTTTAAATTAATGAATCATGAAAAAGTCAGTAGTAAAATTAACAGTTGTTTTAGTTGCCTTAGTAACCGTATCCATCGCAAGCGTAAACGCACAGTCTCAACCCGCCTTCCTGTATAATATAATGTACGAAGGAGACAAAGCCGTTTCAAAAGATATCTATAAATTTGATAAATCATCCGGTTTACACAATCCCCATCTATCGTACGCATATACCTACACAAGCGACGGATTGCCGGAAAGCCGTAAAACCCTGCGTTGGGACGACAACGCCCGCAAATGGAAAGAAGAGGCGGTCATCGTCTACAATTACAATGACCTGCTAAGCAGCATCACCTTAGAATATGCCGAATGGAACGAAGCCAAAGGCACATTCGACGCACCGAAAGAAAAAGCCGTCTACCACGTAACGGGCAACAAACAGATATTATCATACACCGCCTACGAAAAAGAAAAACCGGAAATGAACTGGACAATCAAGGAACATTTCGACAAAGACAACCAATTCACCGCTCAACAATAGACACACATCGAGCGTTTCTATTCCCCGCCCGGTTGAATCGGACGGGGAATTTTTCGTTTAATATAAATAAGAATCTATACTTTTGCTTTTCATAATTCCCCGGTTATGTAACTTTTATTCAAATTTTCCATCTGATTTTTTTGACAAATTAAATCAATTGTTACCTTTGATACGAAATTTTTTAATTGATTTGCCTATGGAATAAATCGAATGACGGGAGATAACTCTCAAATTTTTTAAAATATAAAAATAGCGATTTTCGGCTATTCTTGACTATCATTTACCACATTTACCTCGTTTCTTTTACGAGTTCCAAATCAAGAATAAGTTAGCGAAGCGTCGTGTATACGGCGTGGAATAACTTGTTAGATTTGGAGGCGTGGTAACCTGATAGTCAAACAAGCTGTTTCCACGCTATTTTTATAACTATAACTCAAAGATTAGTTTAACTTTTAATTCAATGTTTATGAAAAATTACATGAAATTCATTTATGTATCCCTTTTCCTGTTTTTAGCAGGGGTGGGACAAATTTATGCACAGCAGGCCCGTCTGAAAGGGGTTGTCGTTGACATGAGAAAAGAACCGGTTATCGGCGCTAACGTGCTGATTAAGGGGACAACTACCGGTACTATTACGGACGTGGACGGAAACTTTACCATCGAAGTAAAAAGAGGTGATGTTTTACAGGCGTCTTTCATCGGGTTTACAACGAAGGACGTTCCCGTTAATGATTTCTCTTTTATGACAATAACCCTTGAAGAAGACAGATTGTCTCTTGATGAAATTGTTGTTGTAGGATATGGAACTCAGAAAAAGGTTAACCTTACGGGCTCTATTACAAATATTAATACGGACTATTTAAGCAACATCTCTACGACGAATCTTTCAAACACGCTTGCGGGAAGGGCGCCGGGCGTTAATATTGTCGGGAACTCCGGTATTGTAGGCGGCTCCTCCGAAATCAGGGTGCGCGGCGGCTACGATGAACCGTTGTATGTAATAGACGGCATTGTGAGAGACAAGGCGGCATTTGATGCGCTGGAAGCAAATGAAGTAGACCAGATTTCGTTCCTCAAGGATGCTGCAACATCATCCGTTTACGGAAGCCAGGCAGGCAATGGCGTTGTGCTGGTTACCACAAAGACCGGCGTGATAAGCAGCAAGCCGGTGTTTAGCTATCAGGGGAGTTATACATTTATGTCCCCCACAAAAAAACTGCTTACCGACGCCATTACGGCGACAGACGAGCTAATCTATCAGAATGACGTCATTATAAACCGAAACCGGAACAACGGAACAACTCTTGCCACTCCCAATGGAGAGGAAGAGTTTGCCTATTTCAAAGACAGAACGTATAATGTTAACGATTGGATTTGGCAAACACCCTGGAACACCAAACATTCGTTAAGCATAAACGGAGGGACGGATAAGGTTCAGTATTTTACTATCCTGAGCTATATCGGCGAAGAAGGGTCTTATGTTACGCTCGACAATAAAAAATTCAATGTGCGTTCTAACCTGACGGCAAAGATAACAGACTTTATTAAGGCGGGGCTTAACCTTTCGGCTAATCAAAGCAACAGCAATAAATTCCTTTGGCCGTTTGCTAATTTGCTGTCTGTTGAATCGCAAACGGTTGCCGACCTTTACCGGTGTTCTTTCAACTGGCCGAGGACCTATCCGTTTTATCTGGAAGCAGACGGAACGCCCGCCGACCGTGTGACGGAATATCCGCTGGAAGTTCCGGTGGGCAGTTGGAACATGTGGAACGTGATCGACCAGATTGTAGGAGACAGGTACAACAAAACAAGAGACCGTAAGTTTAATGGAATACTTACGCTGGACATAAGCCTTGACAAGCTGATTAAGGGTTTATCCACCAAGTTCGTGGGAAGCTATCTGGCTACAGACAATATGAATAAGAAGTATCTTACGTTCCAGAATAATTACACGTTTATTTCCAAAGACCCTTCCGGGAACAGATTTATTCCTGCGGCGCCGGACCCGACAAAGATGTCGGTATTTTCATTTAACAATACGCAGGAGTTTCTTGATTATACAACTCAAACGTACTGGGAGAACCAACTGAACTGGTTTCTCAATTATGCCAATACTTTTGGCAAACACGACATTAATGCCTCGCTTATTTTTGAACAGTGGCAAAGAGGCGGCGAGCAGATAAACGCGCGTGGCGAAAACCCCATTACCCATTACGACCAAATGTTCGTTTATTCAAACGACAGGGATTACAGGTGGGGCGACGCCATCGAACGCAATGGCGGGAGACTGTCGTGGATTGGCAGGGCATCTTATAACTACGCCCAAAAATACATTGGCGAAGTTTCGTTCAGGTATGACGGAAATTATTTGTTTCCCGAAAATAAAAGATGGGGATTCTTTCCCTCCATATCCGCCGGATGGAGAATAAGCGAAGAAGCGTTTATGAAATCCGTCGATTGGCTTAACAACCTGAAGGTTCGCGCCTCTTACGGAACAACCGGTAATGAGATTTATATCAACAATGCAAGAATGCGCGAGATTTACGGAACAATCCGTAATGACTTCAAGATTAACGAAAAAATCTCTCCCTTTACCTATCTTCCGAATTACGTGACAGGAGACTCCTATATATTCGGTACGGGGAAATATGTCGGCCTGACCCAGGGTGCAACTCCCAATCCGGGTGTAACATGGGCGACTTCAACCACCTATAACGGCGGTATTGATGCTACCGTTTTGGATAACAGGCTTTCGGGATCGATTGACGGGTTTATTCGCGTTGAATCGAATATCCTTACCACACGGATTGTTACGCTGCCCGACAACTACGGACAGAGCCTTGCTCCCGAAAACTACGCCCAACGTTCCTGGCGGGGCATAGAATTTGAGGGAGCGTGGAAAGACAAGGCTTCCAAAGATGTTTCTTATTCTGTTTACGGAAATATCGGATATACCCTCGACAGATGGGATAAAATCGATCAGGAAGCAACCTATCTTCCCGGCGGGCCGCTTGAAGATATGAGTTTAGTAGGCGGGCCGCTGAATGTCATCACGGGATTTAAGACGCTCGGAATGATCCGCACCCAGGAAAAACTGGATGAACTGCTTGCAAGCGGCGTTACTTATTGGGGAAGGCAACCGTATCTCGGAGGACTTTATTTTGAAGATATTCGTGGAGACGGTTATTCGCAGGGAGCCGATGGAAAGGTAGACGGGAATGACATACAAGTACTTTCAAAGAACGCCTATCCAAAGATTAATTTCGGTTTTGGCGGCAGTATAACGTGGAAGGATTTCGTTGTCGATCTGCATTTTAACGGCGTTGGGAAATATGACCGGATGGTCGGCACATCCGGCGGCGGCGATGGCACACACTCGGGAGGATTCGCGCAATATGGAGGAACGGTCAGGCCGTATTTCCCTATCTGGGCGACCGGAAACAGTTGGACCATCGACAATCCGAATGCCCCTTATCCGGCAGTTGTAGGAAGTTCGTGGTATGAATCGGGAACAGGAAACCAATCGTTCTGGATCAGAAACGGCGCATACGTCAGGCTGAAGAATCTGAATGTGGGATATAACCTGCCCAAGGCTGTTACCCATCTGCTGGGGCTCTCTTCCGCACAACTGTTCTTTAACGGAACGAACCTGTTTGCTATCTCTCCGTTGACGGAATTTCACGATCCCGAACAGGACACCTATGACAGCTATCCTTTGATGAGGTCGTTTACTTTTGGATTAGATATTAAATTTTAAGAGGAGATAGAAAAATGAAAACATTAAAATATATTTTACTCGCTGTTTCCGCACTGTTCATATCCGGTTGCAACACACTCGACGTAGAGAATATCTACAACTATGATGCGGAATTGGTTTGGAATGATGAAAATCTGGTCAATTCTTACCTGGCCGATTTATACAATCGCATTTATGGAGAGCCAAGCAATACGAGCGACACAAACAGCGAACAAATGACAGGCATTTATTGGTATGCCGACAGGGTGTCTATCACCAATGGCGAG
The DNA here is from genome assembly GCA_031264155.1 of Tannerella sp. Taxonomy (GTDB): domain Bacteria; phylum Bacteroidota; class Bacteroidia; order Bacteroidales; family Tannerellaceae; genus Tannerella. Next base: position 4,861 of record JAISEJ010000192.1, read on the forward strand.
GGAAAACTGTGGGATTACACAAACATCCGTAAAATAAACGACGGGCTTCAGGAAATAGAAAGTTGTACGCTTGATCAGGACTTTAAAGATAATATCAAGGGACAACTGTTATTTTTGCGTGGGTATCTTTATTCTAAAATGGTATTCCGCCATGGTGGGGTGCCGTACATAACAGTTCCTCAAGACAGAGAGACAGACGACCTGTATGTGTCCAGGAATACGACGGCCGAGTGTTTCGACCTTATAAGTAAGGATATTGATGAAGCAATAACGCTCCTTCCCGAATATATCCCAAGCTCGTCGAGTGATTTCGGAAAGGTTCATGGAGCGTATGCTTTGGCATACAAAGCTGGTGTGTTGCTGTGGAAAGCCTCTCCTGTCTTTCATCCGGGCAATCCTTACGGCAATCCGGATTGGCAGGCGGCCTACAATGCTTCCAAAGAGGCGTATGATAAACTTACCGGTTATGGCTACGGGCTTGAACCGGAATTTAAAAACATCTTCCTGAACGAAGGAGGGCCCGAAACGGTCTTTTCCGTCATAGCCATCTATCCGAACAAAACGTTCAACTATCTTGCCTGGGGCGCAAGGCCCGGTAGCGAGGCCCGTGCGCAGGCATCCTGCGGGATTACATGGGAATATGCCAAAGATTTTCTGATGAAAGACGGGAAAAGATGGAATGATCCGTCATCCGAATATTACACCGGTTCGGACGAAACCGGGTTTGCCCAGCATTTCTGGGAAAACAGAGACGACCGGTTCTATGCCTCCTTGCTGTGGAACGGCGCACTGTATGAAGCCGGTGGCAAATCGGGAAACCGTCAATATACGGCGCTTGGATTATGTAATACGCTCGACGATTTCGGAACGAATCCCAATGCAAGCATCAATTCTACGAACCTCGACAGGTATTCGGGCATTTTTCAAAGGAAGTTCGACGATTTGAAATTGTCTCAAGCCACCAGCCTTCAATATGATATTGACTGGATCGTGCTCAGGTTTGCCGAAGTGATCTTGAATTATGCCGAAGCCGCCAATGAAACGGGCAATACATCCGAAGCAATCGGATTATTAAAACAGATACGCGAACGTGCAGGTATTGAAGCGGGCGCCGATGGTACCTATGGAATCGGAATCCCAAGCAGGGAACAGTTGCGTGAGCTTATACTTGCCGAACGAAACATTGAATTTGGTTTTGAAGGAAAAAGGTATGATGATCTCAGAAGGCTTCGTGAAATAGGCAGGCTGCACAATTCCACGAAACATGGGCTTGAAGCAATTGCCGTTAATCCCGACGGAACGGAAACGGATATGGGCGAAGCATTAACCAAATGCAATGCCGAAGAGCTTACCGAATCGGATTTTAAGTATGTTATCCACCAGATTCCGTTCAGTGGAGTTAAGGTCAATGAAATTCCCGATGTGAATAAATATGCCATTTATCCCATCCAACAAAGTGTACTCGAAAAAAATCCGAAGATTGAACAAAACAGTAATTGGGGTGGAACGTTCAACCCCACATTAGAATAATTAAGGTAAAGGAGGGTGGCTTGATTTCGCCACCCTCCCCAGACCGCAAGGGCTGCTTATCCCACAGCGGGTATATATTAAAATAACTTAAAACAAAAGGGAAAACATGCCGGGAATGTGTCGTATCCTGTAAATTTGCGAGCTGTATCTATTGATTGAATGTTTTATACGAATTGCCATGAATAAAAGAAAAGCGTTAGGCTGTTTGCTGGTTGGTTTTGTTGTTTTTAGTTCTTGCGTAAAAGAAGAAAAAACGGAAGTAGCGTTAGAGAATCTCACACAATATGTTGATCCCTATATCGGGACGGGCGACCATGGGCATGTGTTTATGGGGGCGAATGTACCGTTTGGGCTGGTGCAATTGGGTCCGTCTAATATCCCGCAAACGTGGGACTGGTGTTCGGGCTATCATATTTCCGACTCTACGATTATCGGATTCAGCCATATGCACCTCAACGGTACGGGTATCGGCGATCTGGGCGATGTGAATTTTATGCCGGCCATCGGCGAGGTGAACCTTAGCCGGGGAAGCGACGCCGGCGATTACGGAACGGGCAAATTCTCCCTGTTCGACCGGAA
>JAISEJ010000014.1 GCA_031264155.1 Tannerella sp.
AGTGAAATGCCAGGATTATTAGGAAAAAAAATCGGAATGACATCCGTATTCAGTGCCGAGGGAAAGAATCTTCCATGCACTGTTATCGAAGTAGGTCCTTGTGTTGTTACGCAGATTAAAACAGAAGAAAAAGACGGCTATAAGGCGATTCAGTTAGGCTTCCGGGAAAAGAAAGAGAAGCATACGACGAAGCCCGAAGCCGGTCACTTCAAAAAAGCAGGCGTAGCTCCGCAAAGATACTTGGCCGAGTTCAAAGGATTTGAAAAAGAGTATAAACCCGGTGATGTGATTACTGCAGAGTTCTTGAACAGTTTTACGTTTGTCGATGTAGTAGGAACATCTAAAGGAAAGGGATTTCAGGGCGTTATGAAACGTCATGGGTTTGGTGGCGTTGGAGAAATGACACATGGTCAGAGCGACCGTCAACGTAAACCGGGTAGTATCGGCGCTTGTTCGTATCCGGCAAAAGTATTCAAGGGTACGCGTATGGCCGGTCAAATGGGTAATGCCCGTGTGACGGTTCAGAATCTGGAGGTGATAAAAGTGTTGCCGGAGCAAAACATTTTAATGGTAAAAGGTTCGGTTCCTGGTGCGAAAGGTTCAATTTTAGCAATAGAGGTATAAAGATATGGAATTAAACGTATTAAATAAAAAGGGAGAAGATACCGGAAGAACGGTTACTCTTAATGATGCGGTTTTTGGAATTGAACCGAATGATCATGCTATATATCTGGATGTGAAACAGCATTTGGCAAATCGTCGTCAAGGTACGCACAAATCTAAGGAAAGAAGCGAAATAACGGGAAGTACACGCAAACTGATACGCCAGAAAGGGAGCGGTGGCGCTCGCCGCGGCGATATTAAATCGCCGGTAATGGTCGGCGGGGGACGTGCATTCGGGCCTAAACCGCGTGATTACAGCTTTAAATTGAATAAGAAAGTAAAAGCATTGGCGCGTAAGTCGGCGCTTTCTTATAAGGCAAAGGAAAATGCAATTGCCGTAGTGGAAGATTTTACGATGGATGCCCCAAAGACGAAAGACTTTGTCACATTCATGAAAGATTTCAAACTCGAAGGGAAGAAAGTCCTTCTGGTATTGCCGGAAAATAATAAATTCGTATATTTGTCGGCTCGTAATCTTAAGTCTGCCAAAATCGTTACGGTTTCCGAACTGAATACATATAAAGTTCTTGATGCGGCAAATCTGCTTCTGACGGAGAGTTCTATAGCTATAATTGAGGAAAATTTTAATTCATAAGGGAGATAGCGATATGGGAATTATTATTAAACCGATAGTAACGGAAAAGCAGACGGCAATTACAAAGGATACTCCTAACCGTTTTGGCTTCTGCGTTTCGCCGGATGCGAACAAACTGGAGATAAAAAAGGCCGTTGAAAATATGTATAATGTGAGTGTTGTCAGTGTAAATACGATGAAATATTCCGGTAAGATGAAAAGCCGCTATACGAAATCGGGAGTCGTTACCGGTCGCCAGGACTCATATAAGAAAGCAATAGTAACTTTGAAAGAAGGCGAAACAATCGACTTCTTCAGTAATATTTGATATAAGAGATGGGAATACGTAAATTAAAGCCCACAACCCCGGGGCAAAGACACAAAATTATCGGTGCATTTGATAAAATCACTGCAAGTACACCGGAGAAATCTCTTGTTGCTGGAAAGAGCCATTCGGGAGGCCGTAACAATACCGGTAAAATGACGATGCGTTATATCGGTGGCGGTCATAAACGTAGATACAGGCTTATCGACTTCAAGAGAAACAAAGATGGCATTCCTGCAACAGTGAAATCAATAGAGTACGATCCGAATCGTACGTCGCGCATTGCATTGTTGTATTATGCGGATGGATATAAGAGTTATATCGTCGCTCCTAACGGATTGGAAGTAGGTCAGACAGTGATGTCGGGTAGCGATGCTGCGCCTGAGATAGGAAATGCGTTACCGATGAAGGATATACCCGTTGGTACTATTATTCACAATATCGAACTTCGTCCGGGTCAGGGAGCGAAGCTTGTGCGTTCGGCAGGAGCTTTTGCCCAGTTGACTTCCCGCGAAGGCGCTTATGCAATCATAAGGATGCCGTCGGGAGAAACGAGGAAGATATTGTCGGCATGTAAAGCGACTGTAGGTGGCGTGGGCAATTCGGACCATGCACTTGAAAAATCAGGGAAAGCCGGTCGTACGAGATGGCTGGGACGTCGTCCCCGTAACCGTGGCGTTGTCATGAATCCGGTTGACCACCCGATGGGTGGAGGTGAAGGACGCGCGTCGGGTGGTCATCCCCGTTCACGCAAAGGCTTGTATGCAAAGGGACTGAAGACAAGAGCTCCGAAGAAATCTTCTTCACGCTATATAATTGAGAGAAGGAAAAAGTAAACTGATTAATTGAGAGAAAACTATGAGTCGTTCGTTAAAGAAAGGTCCGTATATCAATGTTAAGCTGGAGAATAAAATTTTAGCGATGAATGAGTCGGGCAAGAAAGCAGTTATAAAAACATGGGCGCGGGCATCTATGATCTCACCTGATTTTGTGGGTCATACGGTCGCCGTTCATAATGGAAATAAATTTATTCCGGTGTTTATCACTGAGAATATGGTAGGTCATAAATTAGGGGAATTTTCGCCGACGCGTATATTCCGCGGCCATGCCGGTAATAAAAGGTAAATTATTAGACTATGGGTGCAAGAAAAAGAATATCAGCAGAGGCAAGAAAAGAAGCTCTAAAGAGCGTATCTTTTGCAAAGTTGTGCAATGTGCCGAGTTCGCCGCGTAAGATGCGTCTTGTGGTGGACATGATCCGTGGAATGGAGGTATTCCGCGCTTTGGGAGTTTTGAAATACTCAAATAAAGAAGCTGCGGCTAAAGTGGAGAAATTGTTACGTTCGGCGATTGCCAATTGGGAGCAAAAGAATGAACGCAAAGCGGAAAGTGGAGAGTTATATGTAACATCAGTAAACGTGGATTGTTCTACCACATTGAAACGTATGCGTCCCGCACCGCAAGGTCGCGGTTACCGTATCCGTAAACGTTCGAATCACGTCACTTTGTTCGTTGATACAAGGGATGTTGTGAAGGATAGTACTGAAGATAATAATGAAAGTCAAAATTAATTACAGATGGGACAGAAAGTAAATCCGATTAGTAATCGTTTAGGAATTATCCGTGGTTGGGATTCCAATTGGTATGGCGGAAAGAATTATGGCGACATGTTGTTGGAAGACAGCAAGATCCGCAAATATCTGAATGCCCGTCTGGCAAAGGCAAGTGTATCGCGCATTGTGATTGAGCGCACGCTGAAATTGATCACCATTACTGTGTGTACGTCACGTCCCGGTATCATCATCGGGAAAGCCGGTTCAGAAGTTGATAAACTGAAAGAGGAGCTTAAGAAAATCACCGATAAGGAAGTTCAGATCAACATCTTTGAAATAAAGCGTCCGGAACTGGACGCCATGATTGTGGCAAATAATATTGCCCGTCAGTTGGAAGGGAAAATCGCATACCGTCGTGCAGTGAAGATGGCTATTGCTTCTACGATGCGTATGGGAGCTGAAGGGATAAAAGTATTGGTATCCGGTCGTTTGAATGGGGCTGAAATGGCTCGTTCGGAAATGTATAAAGAAGGCCGTACACCGCTGCATACTTTCCGTGCCGATATTGATTATGCGTTAGCCGAAGCATTGACAAAAGTAGGCCTTTTGGGTATCAAGGTCTGGATTTGCCGAGGCGAGCTGTATGGTAAGAGAGATTTGGCGCCTTCGTTTACATCGTCGAAAGAGCTTGGCCGTAAAGGAAATGAAAATCCGGGACGCGGAGATAAGCCTTTTAAAAGAAGAAGAGGTGACAGGGACAGAGAAAAGGCGAATCGTTAAACATAAAAATTGAGAGTTATGTTACAACCTAAAAAAGTAAAATACAGAAGGCCGCAAAAAGGCCGTGCAAAAGGTTTCGCGCAGCGTGGTAATCAGTTAGCATTCGGTTCGTTCGGAATCAAATCGTTAGGAACTAAATGGCTCACCGGCCGCCAACTAGAAGCAGCCCGTGTGGCAGTGACAAGATATATGCAACGTCAAGGTCAGGTATGGCTTAGGATTTTTCCGGATAAGCCTATTACAAAGAAACCTGCCGATGTGCGTATGGGTAAAGGTAAAGGAGATCCGGAAGGGTTTGTTGCTCCGGTAACGCCGGGTCGGATGATATTTGAGATCGAAGGAGTTTCTTTTGATATTGCAAAAGAAGCATTGCGTCTTGCTGCACAAAAACTTCCCGTGACAACAAAGTTTGTGGTGCGCCGCGACTATGATATTAAAAATGAAAATGTGTAAGAGCTATGAAGAATGTAGAAGTAAAAGGGCTTAATACCAAAGAATTGAAAGAGAGAATAGATGCGGAAGTGACTTCTCTGAATCAGATGAAGATCAATCACAGTATTTCTCCATTGGACAATCCTGCACAAATCAAACACTTACGCAGAACAATCGCCCGTTTGAAAACGGAGTTGCATCAAAGAGAACAGATAATTAATAATTAATGAGCCTGATGGAAACAAGAAATTTAAGAAAAGAAAGAACAGGTGTTGTCTTGAGCAATAAGATGGACAAAAGCATCACGGTTGCTGTTAAATGGAAAGAGAAACACCCGATTTACGGTAAGTTCGTGAATAAGACGAAAAAATATCATGCTCACGATGAGAAAAATGATTGTAACATCGGTGACACGGTGAAAATTATGGAAACGCGTCCGTTGAGCAAAACAAAAAGGTGGCGGTTGGTTCAAATAATCGAAAGGGCTAAATAAGATGATACAGCAAGAATCAAGATTAGTAGTTGCAGATAACAGCGGCGCGAAAGAAGCGCTATGTATCCGCGTATTGGGAGGAACTCGCAGACGTTATGCTTCTGTCGGCGACATTATTGTAGTTTCCGTTAAAAATGTTCTTCCGGCAAGTGACATGAAAAAAGGCGCAGTATCGAAAGCTATTGTCGTTCGTACGAAAAAAGAAATACGCCGTCAGGACGGTTCCTATATTCGTTTCGATGATAACGCATGCGTACTGTTGAATCAGGCAGGTGAAATTCGCGGTAGCCGTATATTTGGTCCGGTAGCCCGTGAACTTCGTGCGACGAATATGAAAATAGTATCATTAGCACCTGAAGTGCTTTAATATGTAAACAGTTATTGTGATGAGTAAATTACACATAAAAAAAGGCGATATCGTTTATGTAAATGCCGGTGAGGATAAAGGCAAGACGGGACGTGTACTGAAAGTACTCGTTGATGAAAAACGTGCCATTGTCGAAGGTATAAACATGGTAATGAAACATACGAAGCCGAATGCGAAAAGTCCGCAAGGCGGAAGGGAAACAATGGAAGCTTCCGTACATATCTCAAACCTGAATCCGATAGATCCGAAGTCAGGCAAACCGACACGCGTTGGACATAGAGTTGTGGACGGCAAGGGGAAAAAGAAAAGTAAAATAGTGCGTTACGCTAAAAGATCTGGGGAGGAATTGAAGTAATGAATACAGTTGCTACATTGAAACAGGATTATAAGGAACGTATCGTTCCTGCACTGAAAAAGGAATTTGATTATACATCGGTCATGCAGGTACCCGTTTTGGAAAAGATTGTGATCAATCAGGGATTAGGTATAGCTACAGCCGATAAGAAAATTATTGATGTTACTATTGACGAGTTGACGACAATTACCGGTCAGAAAGCCGTAGCTACCTTTTCCAAAAAAGATATTTCAAATTTTAAACTGCGTCGTAAAATGCCTATCGGCGTTATGGTGACGTTGCGTCACGAAAAAATGTATGAGTTTCTGCAACGGCTTGTCCGCGTCGCTTTGCCGCGTATCCGCGACTTTAAAGGTATTGACAGCAAGTTGGACGGACGGGGTAATTATACGCTCGGTATACAGGAACAAATTATCTTTCCTGAAATAAATATTGATAATATTACTAAAATATTGGGAATGAATATTACCTTTGTGACCTCTGCGAAAACAGACGAGGAAGGTTATGCCCTGTTAAGAGAGTTTGGTTTGCCCTTTAAGAATGCAAAAAAGAATTAAGAAATATGGCAAAAGAATCAATGAAGGCTCGTGAAGTGAAAAGAGCCAAGTTAATAGCTAAGTATGCTGCAAAAAGAGCGCAGTTGAAAGCCGAAGGCAAATACGAAGAACTGCAGTCTTTGCCGAAGAATGCTTCGCCCGTTCGTTTGCATAACCGCTGTAAAATAACCGGACGTCCGAAAGGATATATGCGCCAGTTCGGCGTTTCACGTATACAGTTTCGTGAAATGGCTTCAAACGGACTTATTCCCGGTGTAAAAAAAGCAAGTTGGTGAGAGAAAAATATAGTATTTTATTAAATATTGTCCCGAAAAGCGGGATCAATTTAATTGTAAAAAGATGACAGATCCTATTGCAGATTATTTAACGAGATTGCGAAACGCAATCAAGGCGCAGCACAGAGTAGTAGAAGTGCCGGCGTCGAATTTGAAGAAAGAGATCACAAAGATCCTTTATGACAAAGGCTACATACTTAATTTTAAGTTTGTAGAAGAAGGTCCCCAGGGTACGATCAAAGTAGCCCTGAAATATGACCCGGTGAACAAAGTTAACGCGATTAAGAAACTCTTGCGGGTTTCAACTCCGGGTTTACGTAGATATACGGGTTATAAAGATATACCCCGCGTATTAAATGGTTTGGGTATTGCTATTCTCTCTACTTCAAAAGGCGTGATGACCGATAAGGAAGCGCGCGATTCGAAGATTGGCGGTGAGGTATTATGTTTTGTCTATTAATGAGGAGGAAAGAAGAATGTCAAGAATAGGAAAATTACCAATACAAATTCCCGCAGGAGTTACGATTACTCAAAAAGATGGAATAGTTACTGTGAAAGGTCCTAAAGGTGAACTTTCACAGGCTGTGAATCCGGATATTAAAGTAAATGTAAACGACGGCGTACTGACTGTAGAAAGACCTACGGATGAAAGACATCACCGCGCTCTTCACGGCCTTTACCGTGCGTTGATAAATAATATGGTCGTTGGAGTATCCGGCGGCTACAAAAAAGAACTTGAATTGGTTGGCGTTGGTTATCGCGCTTCGAGCACAGGACAGTTGCTTGAACTTTCGCTTGGATATACGCATAACATATATCTTGAATTGCCGGCGGAAATCAAGATTGAAACCAAGTCGGAACGTAATAAAAGCCCGCTCATCATATTGGAATCGGCAGACAAGCAGTTATTGGGACAAGTTTGTGCCAAGATTCGCTCGTTCCGTAAGCCAGAACCTTATAAAGGGAAAGGTATTAAGTTTGTGGGTGAAGTGATCAGAAGAAAATCAGGTAAATCTGCGGCTAAATAAAGCCTCGTAAATAGATATTTTAATTATGGTAACGAAAGATTTAAGAAGATTAAAGATTAAGAAAAGTATTCGGGGTAGAATTTCCGGAACAGCAGAGCGTCCGCGCTTGACTGTTTTTAGAAGTAACAAACAGATTTATGCACAAGTTATTGACGATGTGGAAGGGCGGACGATTGCTGCAGCTTCATCGTTGAAGGTTGAAGATAAAGCGCCAAAGAAAGAAATTGCTGCAAAAGTCGGGGAGTTGATTGCTAAGAACGCACAGGCTGCTGGCATACAGGCGGTAGTGTTTGATCGGAACGGATATTTGTATCATGGGAGAATTAAAGAGTTGGCTGATGCCGCACGTAACGGTGGACTTAAATTTTAATGACAATGGCAATAAATAACAGAGTTAAATCTACGAACGATTTAGTATTACAAGACAAATTAGTAGCAATCAACCGTGTTACAAAAGTGACGAAAGGAGGACGTACGTTTACGTTTGCAGCTATTGTTGTAGTAGGTAACGAAGACGGTGTGATTGGCTGGGGCTTGGGAAAAGCAGGTGAAGTAACTACTGCCATTGAAAAAGGCGTAGAAGCCGCTAAGAAGAATTTAGTGAAGATTCCCGTTCATAAAGGAACAATCCCTCATGAACAGATTGCCAAGTTCGGCGGAGCCGAAGTTTTACTCCGTCCGGCATCGCCGGGTACGGGAGTAAAAGCCGGAGGCGCTATGCGTGCCGTGCTTGAGAGTGTAGGTGTTAAAGATGTGCTTGCCAAGTCAAAAGGTTCTTCGAATCCGCATAATCTGGTGAAGGCGACATTGGCTGCATTGAATGAGATGAGAAGTCCTTACATGGTTGCTCAGAACAGAGGCGTATCATTGGAAAAAGTATTTAAAGGTTAAAAGGAGGAAACGAATAATGGCAAAAATCAAAATCACGCAAATTAAGAGCCGTATCGGCAGCCCGAAAGATCAGAAAAGAACTTTGGACGCTCTGGGGTTGACAAAAATGCATAAGACGGTAGAACATGAATCTAACCCGTCGATTGAAGGCATGGTGAGGAAAGTGAAACATCTGGTTTCCGTTGAAAAATAATTGTTAAGCGTAAAAAAATAAAGGATATGAATTTATCAAATTTAAAACCCGCAGCAGGTGCCACAAAAACTCGTAAGAGAATAGGTCGCGGACCGGGCTCAGGGCTTGGAGGCACTTCAACAAGAGGTCATAAGGGTGCGAAAGCGCGTTCCGGCTACAAAAATAAAATAGGTTTCGAAGGAGGTCAGATGCCTTTGCAGCGTCGTTTGCCGAAATTTGGCTTCAAAAATATTAACCGTGTTGAATATAAGGCTATTAATCTTTCTGCGTTACAGAAGATGGCCGAAGAAAAGAATCTCTCGAAGATTGGTGTAGAGGAGTTGATAACAGCAGGTTTTATATCTTCTTCACAACTTGTTAAAATACTTGCCAAAGGTGAATTGACGGCGAAGGTTGATGTCGAAGCGCATGCTTTTTCAAAGACAGCCGAAGCGGCAATAACAGCAGTAGGTGGAACAGCAAAAAAACTCTAAACAGTCATGAGAGTCGTTAATACTATAAAGAATATATGGAAGATAGAGGATCTTAGAAAACGTATCCTTATAACTTTGTTATACGTAACTATTTATTTGTTCGGAACGTACATAGTTATTCCGGGAGTTGATCCGAAAGACCTGACGGGTTTGGCAAATCAGACCCGCGGTGGTCTGATGGCCTTGCTGGATATGTTTTCCGGGGGTGCTTTTTCTAATGCCTCCATATTTGCATTGGGAATCATGCCTTATATCTCAGCGTCTATCGTGATGCAATTAATGGCGATCGTTATTCCTTCATTTCAGAAAATGCAGCGGGAAGGCGAGAGTGGACGCCGGAAAATTAACCAGATGACCCGTTATCTCACGGTCGTTATTCTCGTTGTTCAGGGTTTTGCCTATCTGACAAATCTTGAAATGCAAATGATGCAAATCGGAGCCGCTCTTCCTTCCGGATTGTGGTTTAGATTATCATCTATTATCATCATGGCCGCAGGTAGTATGTTCGTGCTCTGGTTAGGTGAACGTATCACGGATAAAGGTATAGGAAACGGAATCTCATTTATCATTATGATAGGTATCATCAACCGTTTGCCCCGTTCGATCGTTGAAGAATTCACTTCACGTATGAACGAACAGGCAGGGGGGCTGGTTATGTTTCTTATTGAAATGTTATTTCTTTTATTGGTTATTGCCGGCGCTATATTGTTGGTGCAGGGTACGCGTAAAGTTCCCGTTCAGTATGCAAAACGTATTGTAGGTAATAAACAGTATGGTGGTGCACGTCAATATATACCGTTGAAAGTGAATGCGGCGAACGTAATGCCGATCATCTTTGCCCAGGCAATCATGTTTATTCCTATTACCGTAGTGGGCATGTTCAAAGGAGGTGAAGTGGGTTCATTCTGGCAGGCTTTTATGGATAATACGGGTTTCTGGTATAACTTTGTATTTGCCGTGATGATTATTGCTTTTACTTATTTCTATACAGCGATTACGATAAATCCGACGCAAATGGCGGATGACCTGAAAAGAAACAACGGATTTATACCAGGCGTTAAACCGGGGAAAGCTACTAAAGATTATTTAGATGGTATTATGGATAGAATCACGTTGCCGGGAGCCTTTTTCCTTGCTATTGTCGCTATTTTGCCGGCGTTTGCACAATTAGCCGGAGTGAGTATGGGATTTTCCCAGTTTTTTGGAGGAACATCGTTGCTTATCATGGTTGGTGTGATACTTGATACTCTTCAACAGGTGGAGAGCCATTTGTTGATGCGTCACTATGATGGATTATTAAAATCCGGAAGGATAAAAGGACGTTCGGGCGCAGTTGCCGCATATTAATAAATTATGATATATCTGAAAACAGATGAAGAAATAGAGTTGATGCGCGAGGCAAATCAACTTGTTGGGAAAACACTTGGTGAATTGGCAAAACATATAAAGCCTGGCATTTCCACTCTTCAACTGGATACGATAGCCGAAACGTTTATACGTGATCATGGTGCGGTACCGGCATTTCTTGGATATGGAGGTTTCCCCAATTCAATTTGTGCATCTGTAAACGAACATGTTGTTCATGGCATACCATCTGATAAAGTGATTTTGAAAGAAGGAGATATCATTTCGGTTGATTGTGGAACCGTACTTAACGGGTTTGTTGGCGATTCGGCCTACACGTTTTGTGTGGGCGAGGTTTCGGAGGAAATCAAAAGGCTGTTGCGTACAACCAAAGAGTCGCTTTATAAGGGAATAGAACAAGCAGATGCAGGTAAAAGAGTAGGGGATGTCAGCCATGCTGTACAGAGTTACTGCGAAGCGCGAAACTATTCCGTCGTGAGGGAACTTGTAGGACATGGTTGTGGGCGTAAGATGCATGAAGATCCGGAAGTGCCTAATTTTGGCCGTCGAGGGTGTGGTTCGTTACTTAAAAACGGGATGTGCATCTGTATTGAGCCGATGATCAATCAGGGTAGCAAAAATGTGGTTTTTGAACCCGATGGTTGGACGGTACGTACCAGAGATCGCAAATGTTCCGCACATTTTGAACATTGTGTTGCAATAAGACCGGATGGGCCGCAGATATTATCGTCATTTGATTATTTGGAGGTAATTGTAGGAAAGGAGTTTTAAATTATATATGGCTAAACAAGCTGCAATAGAACAAGACGGATTGATCGTGGAAGCGTTGTCGAATGCAATGTTTCGGGTTGAGTTGGAAAACGGACACGAGATAACCGCACATATATCTGGAAAGATGAGAATGCATTATATCAAGATTCTTCCTGGAGATAAAGTGAAGGTTGAAATGTCTCCGTATGATCTTTCGAAAGGTCGGATAGCGTTCAGATATAAATAAAAGAAATAATAAAAAAATAAAGTGATATGAAAGTAAGAGCATCTTTGAAGAAACGTACTCCTGACTGTAAAATAGTCAGAAGAAAAGGGCGTTTATATGTGATTAATAAGAAAAACCCTAAGTTTAAGGAACGTCAGGGTTGAGTGTTTACCGTAAATTATAAACAATATCAATTAAATATACTATGGCGATAAGAATAGTCGGAGTAGATTTGCCGCAGGAAAAGAGAGGAGAAATTGCCTTGACCTATATTTATGGTATAGGACGTAGTGCGTCAAATACGATTTTAAAGAAAGCAGGTATCGACAAAGATATCAAAGTGAAAGACTGGACAGACGACCAGGCAGCTAAAATTCGTGAAGTGATTGGTACGGGGTTCAAAGTAGAAGGTGACCTTCGTTCGGAAATACAACTGAATATCAAACGTCTTATGGATATTGGTTGTTATCGTGGTGTACGTCATCGCATCGGGCTTCCCGTAAGAGGTCAGAGTACAAAAAATAACGCACGTACACGTCGTGGAAAGAAGAAAACTGTTGCAAACAAGAAAAAAGCTACAAAATAATAATTGAGTTATGGCAAAGAAAGCAGTCGCAGCGAAAAAAAGAAAAGTTAAAGTGGATGCGTATGGCGAAGCTCATATACATTCGTCATTCAATAATATCATCATCTCTCTCACGAATAGTGATGGACAAGTGATAAGTTGGTCATCAGCCGGAAAAATGGGTTTCCGCAGTTCAAAGAAAAATACACCTTATGCAGCTCAAATGGCTGCCCAGGATTGTGCTAAAATAGCTTTTGATCTTGGACTTCGCAAGGTGAAGGTTTATATCAAAGGACCGGGTAACGGTCGCGAATCCGCGATACGTACAATCCATAGTGCAGGTATTGAAGTGAGTGAGATTGTAGATGTGACGCCACTTCCGCACAATGGCTGCCGCCCACCGAAAAGAAGAAGAGTATAATTAATTAATAAACATAAATCCTGATGTGTAAATAGATTGCACTTGTCCTCTCGCAATCGCGGCTGCACGATTTGGGATTTATACGTAAATTTAAAACACAAACAAAATGGCAAGATATACAGGTCCAAAAACAAAGATTGCTCGTAAGTTTGGTGAAGCTATATACGGAGCGGATAAAGTATTGTCGAAGAAGAATTATCCGCCGGGACAGCACGGCATCAATCGCCGCAAGAAAACATCCGAATATGGTACACAGTTACGCGAAAAGCAAAAAGCGAAATACACTTATGGTGTGTTGGAAAAACAATTTAGAAACTTGTTTGAAAAAGCGTCACGTTCTAAAGGTATTACCGGTGAGGTGTTGTTGCAACTGCTCGAAAGCCGCTTGGATAACATTGTGTTCCGTCTTGGTCTGGCACCAACCCGCGATGCTGCCCGTCAGCTTGTCTCCCATCGTCATATTACGGTTGACGGACGTGTGGTTAACATCCCTTCTTATTCCATAAAACCGGGACAGATCATAGGCGTACGTGAACGTTCGAAGTCTCTTGAAATGATAGCAAACGCGCTTTCGGGGTTCAATCATAGCAAATATCCATGGATTGAATGGGATCAGTCGTCTATGAGCGGTAAACTTCTGCATCTTCCGGAAAGAGCGGATATACCGGAAAATATCAAAGAACAATTGATTGTAGAGTTGTATTCTAAATAACAGATTATGGCGATATTAGCATTCCAGAAACCCGATAAGGTATTAATGTTAGAAGCGGACGCATTTTTCGGGAAATTTGAATTTCGTCCGTTGGAGCCCGGCTATGGTATTACAATAGGTAATGCTTTGCGTCGTATTCTCTTGTCATCCTTGGAAGGATATGCCATTTCATCTGTGAAAATCGAAGGCGTTGAACATGAGTTTGCTACAATACCGGGCGTTCTCGAAGATGTCACCAATATGATCCTTAATTTGAAACAGATACGTTTCAAACATGAAGGTGATGATGTCGACGAAGAGAAAGTTTCTGTTTCCGTTTCGAAGAAAGATGTTTTCAAGGCTGGAGATATCGGTAAACAATTAACCGGCGGTTTTGAAATTCTGAACCCGGAATTGGAAATATGCCACATAGACCCGAATGCATCATTTCATATTGAATTGGTTATTAATAAAGGTCGTGGTTATGTGCCTGCTGATGAGCATGCTCCATCTCAGAGTGTACAGGTTATACCTATAGATTCAATTTATACTCCTATCCGAAATGTGAAATATACGATTGATAATTATCGTGTAGAGCAAAAGACCGACTATGAGAAATTGATTCTTGAAATTACTACCGATGGCTCAATACATCCGAAAGAGGCGCTGAAAGAGGCAGCTAAAATATTGATTTATCATTTTATGTTGTTCTCTGACGAGAAGATTGCTGTGGAAACCGTTGATACGGAAGTGAACGAAGAGTTTGACGAAGAGGTATTGCATATGCGTCAGTTACTTAAAACGAAACTTGCGGATATGGATCTTTCCGTTCGTGCATTGAATTGTTTAAAAGCTGCGGATGTGGAAACTTTAGGGGAATTAGTTCATTATAATAAAAATGATTTGCTGAAGTTCCGCAACTTCGGTAAAAAGTCGCTCACCGAATTAGATGAGTTACTGGAAGGATTGCACCTGTCATTTGGCATGGATATTTCAAAATATAAATTAGATAAAGAGTAGCGATGAGACACAATAAGAAAATCAATCATTTAGGCCGTACAAGTTCACATCGTCAGGCGATGCTTTCGAATATGGCATCATCATTGATAAAACATAAACGTATTTTTACGACTACTGCGAAAGCAAAAGCTTTACGTAAATATGTTGAACCGTTAGTGACGAAATCAAAAGAAGATACGACACATTCGCGTCGTATAGTATTTTCCTTACTACAGGACAAGCACGCTGTTACCGAATTGTTTAGTGTAGTATCACAAAAAGTAGGCGACCGTCCCGGCGGATATACACGCATCATCAAAACCGGAAACCGTCTGGGTGACAATGCTGCAATGTGTTTTATTGAACTTGTTGACTTCAACGAAAATATGTTGAAAGATGCGAGAAAAACTGTTGGCAAGACACGTCGTTCACGTAGGAAATCGACAGGCGGCGCAACCGCGACTGTCGTAGCTGCTAAACCGGCAACATCGGATGGTTCGGCAGAAGAAATAAAAACAGTTGTTCCGGAAGAAACAACTCCGACTCAAGAAGCAGATCCTGAAACAACAAAAGAACCGAACACAGAAGTAATCGTGTCCGAAGAACAGCCTGCCGTCGGAGAAACTAATGAAAAAACTAAATCCGAATAAATTTAGTTTTTTGTTTTTATTTTTTTTGTAAAAAAAGGTATTTGGATTGTCCGAATACCTTTTTTATACGTTTACATTTTAAATCAACCGTTTCAATCGTCGCTTATAGGCATGTGTCTTTTAAAGGTTTCTTTAAATGAAATAAGCGTTTCGGTGCGTGATAACCCCAGCGGTTGAAGTTTATTATGTATTATACTTAACAGGTGCTGATTGTTCTTTGCATATATCTTTATGAACAAATCATACTTTCCTGTTGTATAATGACATTCTACAACTTCCGGAATTTTCATCAACGCGGAGGTGACATTGGGAAACTGCTCGGGATTTTTGAGGAATATTCCCATGTAAGCACAAGTCTCGTATCCTATTCTTTCATTGTCTAAAATAAACTCTGAACCTTTTATTACACCCGCATTCGTAAGTTTTTGTATACGTTGATGAATGGCGGCGCCGGACACGTTACACTCCCGCGCTACTTCAAGAAAAGCTTTACGCGCGTCGTTCACAATCAAATTAAGGATTTTCTTATCCAGATTGTCTAATTCAACTTTTGCCATAATATTGTTATTTTTGTATCAGTTTGATGCCAAAGATAATATATTTTTTTTAAAATAAATAAGAGAGTTCGTCTTTTTTTTCGACAAACTCTCTTTTCTTATAGTTTAAACAGTTATTATGTCATTTGTTTTTGGGTCTGGCAGAATAACTGATCTTTAATGCGTATGCTTCACGAAGTGCCTGTTTAAGGTCTGTGATGATACCCATATTAGTTTCATAATCGCCTTTTATGGATGTTGTCATAAAAGGTTGATCTTCCTCTTTCATACTTGCTTTTTCCTGACCGATGTAAGCCCCTACTTCAGATATTTCTGCAATCTGATCATTCAACTGGATACGAGGTTCGTTTCCCATTTTATCTATCAGATCTGGAGTTGGTCTTCCTACATAAATGAATGTAACTAATGATTTTTTCTCTAATTTCTGGAGTTCCGTAGCCTGTGGGGAACGGAATTGAATCTTTAAAGTTACTTCACGCATGCTGGTGACCATCATAAAGAAGAATAAAGTAGCAAAAACCAAATCAGGTAATGATGACGTATTTAATTCAGGCATTTCACGTCCGCCCGCTTTACTGAATTTTCCCATGATGTTTATTTCTTTTTATCTCCATATCTCTGAGGTTCAGCCTCGGAAATCTTTTGAGGGTAATATTTCATTACGGCCTGACGTTGATCTTCGTCATCCAGTCCTTTGAAAGGTTTATCAAACTGTCTCCTTGATATAACATCACGAAGATCGTTATATGCAGCGGCCAATTCATTTTGTACATCAATATATGTCTGGTATCTCGTACCGCGGTCGCATTGTAACGATATAATGTGATTCGCAGTGACCATCTGTGTTCCGAAAAATGGAATATCAATAGCTTCTTTTTCCGGCAAAGTTTCCGAATTATTCGGATTTTCGATGAATTCTTTTGCTCTCTCTCTCAGTTGTGCTAATGATACTTCTTCACTTGCACACATAATACGGTTATCAGAACTGACCATTACCGTCAATATATTTCTTTTGTTGACTTGCTGCTCTTCCATCTTGTTGGTTTCAGGTGGGCGAGGTAGACGACGAGGGAGTCCCTGGTCTGTATCCATAGAAGTCGTCAAAAGGAAAAACAAGAGTAGCATGAAAGCAATATCAGCAGAAGAAGCGCCGTTGATTCCTGGAACTTTTCTCTTTTTCCTAGCCATTTTTTCTTGTTTTAATCATTATTTGTTCATTATTTTCTTAACAGACCCCCCAAGTATCGCTATAATGCATATTATTAATAAAATATACATTGCATATAGCCACATATCAGTTATTTTCAACCAATTTTCCGTGTTGAATTTTTGAGAATCGATATTTATACCACTTAAAGGAGTTCCATCTCCAATAGCATAAGCAATAATTAACAGGATAGCAAAAGTAACAAATACAATTAATGACGTAATCGCACCTTTAGGGTTTGATTTGAATTTGTTGAAAAATTGTGTTATCCCAAATAAGAGCATACTTACTGCACATAATCCTAAAAGAATATATGACCAATATAGTAATTCTCCCGTATAGATCGGATTTTTCATCTCGCCGTTGAGCGGTTCTCCAACCCCTCCTAAATAGTACAATCCTAATATGGCGCCACTTATGATTGATACGGCAAGCAATGTCCAACTGGATATTTTCCTGATTTTAGTTACAGCCATGGTAAATTACTTTTTGTATTTCACATCATATTTTATAACCAAATCAAGAAGTGTGATAGATGCATCTTCCATTTTGTTAAGGATAGCCTCTAATTTGCTTAACAGGTAGTTATAAAAGACCTGAAGTATAAGAGCAACGACCAAACCTCCTATGGTAGTGATCAAAGCCACTTTCATTCCTCCTGCTACAACCGTAGGACTGATATCACCCACTTGTTCGATTTTATCGAACGCCATAACCATTCCCACAACTGTTCCCAAGAATCCCAGAGAAGGAGCCATTGCTATAAACAAAGTAATCCATGACAAGTTTTTTTCTAACAGACCGCCTTGTACACCGCCGTATGAAACAATTGATTTTTCAACTACATCGATACCTTGATCAATTCTTATAAGACCTTGATAAGCAATAGATGCAATAGGGCCTCTGGTGTCGCGGGCAATGTTTTTTGCCGCTTCAATGTCGCCCTTGTCAAGAGCTGCTTCTATGCCTTTCAATAATTTTGAAGCATTTGTATCAGCTAAATTCAGATAAATGATACGCTCCAATGCAAATGCCAAACCAAGAATTAAGGCTATCGCAATTGAACTCATGAAGTCTGCACTACCTTCGATAAATTTTACTTTCAACGCTTGATGGAAGCCTGTTTCTACTACCGGTGCTGCGTCTTGTGCAAATACTACTACTGAAGTCCCAAGGGCACAAAATCCCAGGAATGCTTTTGTTAAAACTTTTTTCATTGTGTGTTAATTTAAATTAGTAATTCTCATGTATTGTATTATTAAATTATAAACTTGTGTAATTCATCAAAAATTACGCGGAGAAAGCGGGATTCGAACCCGCGATACGCTTTTGGCGTATACACGCTTTCCAGGCGTGCCTCTTCAGCCACTCGAGCATCTCTCCTCTGTTCACGAAAGGTTACCCCCTCGAAAAACGAGTGCAAAGTACGAAAAAATTATAACATACAAATAATTTCTGCGATAATTTTTCTTTTAAAGAAATATTTTTTCATCAAATCCATGCTTTTATCTTAATTAAAATACCTCATCATCAATGTAATTTATCGGAATGTTAAACAAATCTAAAGAATTTTGGAAGGTATGCTTTGCGATATCTTCCATAGTCATTTTGTAACATTCTGCAATCTTATTTGCCGTCTTTGTTATATATGCCGGTTCGTTTCGTTTTCCTCTGTAAGGGACAGGTGCGAGATACGGCGCATCTGTCTCCAATAATATTTTTTCAACCGGTATGTGTTTTAACGTTTTCGGTAGTTCGTTGTTTTTAAATGTAATAACACCTCCTATCCCAATATAGAAGGACGACAATTCCGATATTTTATTCCATTCGTTTATTGTTCCGCCAAAACAGTGGAATACTCCTTTAAGCCGGTCGGCTCCTACTTTATATATGCAATCAAGCGCTTCGTCAAGAGACTCTCGTGTGTGTATGGCGACGGGAAGCCGGAGGTCTATGCTCCAACGCAGTTGCTCCTCGAAGACGATTTTTTGCTCTTTCAGATATGTTTTGTCCCAATATAAATCAATTCCAACTTCTCCGATTGCATAATATCTACGTTTTGCAAGCGCCTTTTCGATCACTTGCAATTCTCTGATATAATCCTTTTTGACGCTCGTAGGATGAAGCCCCATCATCGGGAATGCGAAATCCGGTTCTTCATCACATAATCTATTTACGGATTCGATGCTTTCAGAATCTTCATTTGGTAATAAAACTGCTTTGATTCCTGTTTTCTTCGCGGAATTTATTATTACCGAACGATCATTGTCGAATTCTTTTGAGTATATATGTGTATGTGTATCAATTATCTTCATCTCCGGAATATTATGACTCCCTTTGCATCAACATATTACTGATTTTGTTGATCTCTACCAGCGATTCTTTATCTACACTAAGACAAGTAAGTTCGTTCAGGGCAAGTTTGAATAAACTGTTCATTTTCTGTTGTGTGATTTCTTTTATATTAAGCCGGTTATAAATATCCGTATAGACGCATATTTTTTCTTCGGGGGTAAAACGGTTCGATCGATCTTTGAAATATGCCATTTTTGCCTTTTGTTTTTCGTTTGCCAGCATCATGGCATTTATCAACGGGAACGTCTTTTTGTCGCAAAGTATATCCCCTCCGATGTTTTTGCCGAAAGTCTTTGCATCGCCGTATACATCCAACAGATCATCCTGAAGTTGAAATGCAAGTCCCGTATAGATGCCGAAACGGTATAAATGTTCGGCGTCTTTTTCGGGAGCGCCCCCTACGATTGCGCCGGCTTTCATGCAACATGCTATGAGAACGGCCGTTTTCAGGCGTATCATTTCCATATATTCATCTTCGGATACCTCATCACGTTTCTCGAAATCCATGTCATATTGTTGGCCGCAACATATTTCAAGTGCGGTTTTTGAAAACAGATCCAATATTCTTTTCAGATATGGTTCTGAAGTTTCTCCAATCAGTTGGTATGCGGCAATAAGCATGGCGTCTCCGGATAGAATAGCTGTATTTGTACTCCATTTTTTGTGTACGGTAGGCTTATTGCGTCTCATATCCGCCTGATCCATAAGGTCGTCATGTAGAAGTGTGAAGTTGTGAAAAACTTCTAAACCCATAGCCGGTTTGACGGCTTCTTCTACATTATTACTATATATGTTACAGGCCATGAGCGTCAGGCATGGACGTATCCTTTTTCCTCCTAATGCCAATGTATATTCGATAGGTTCGAACAGGCATCGTGGTGACTGATCAAAATATATTTTATTAAATTCCAGATCTAATCTGATTAATATTTGCTCGAAAGATAACATGACATTTCTCATCATTAAGCAAAAAGGCTGCTAATTTTGCAGCCTTTTCGAAATTATCTTTAGAAAAATTTATCGTTGTAATTGGAATCTAACCGGAACGCTGTATTTTACGCGAACAGGTTTTCCTCTTTGCTCTCCCGGCTTGAATTTGGGTACCAATTTTAACACGCGAAGAGCTTCTCTGTCCAAACTCGGATCAACAGGACGAACTACCTGTACGTCACTAACCGAGCCGTCGGTATTAACAGTAAACTGACAAAACACGCGTCCGTCTATTCCGTTTTCCTGAGCGATTGTCGGATAACTAATATGTTCTGAAATCCATTTCAGCAGAGCATTATCACCACCGGGAAATTCCGGCATTTTTTCTACCGTCACGAATACGTAGTTTTCATCCACTTCTTCTTCCTCCTCTTCTATAGGAGGTACATACGTATCAACCTGCGCTTGCGACACGTCGTCTTCACTGGAGGCTATTTGTATATTCTCCACTTTGACTTCATCTTCAACGATTTCAAGGATATCGGGTTCCCTGACGACTTCCGGTTCCGGCAACGGAGGAGGAGGTTCGTTTTGTACTGTCATCTCAATCTCTTCCTCGTCAATAACAGCGGCCACGCCGCTATCCGTTGCGACCTGAATGTCTTCTTCTCCCCACTCAAATCCCACAAACAGGATGGCCAATGCAATTACCGCTCCCATAAAGAAACTTAGTGATATGTCTTTTTCCAGATCGGCTTTTGGAGTTTTTTTGATTTCCATAGTTGTATATTTTAAGTTTGATATTTTGTTATTGTCAGGACAAAAATAGAGGTTATTTTTATAACTACAAAAAAATTGCTGGAAAAAAAATGGAATTTTATTTCTTTAATTTTAAATATATTGATACACTGAATTTTATATATGTTGTACGATGCTGCTGCATATCCGGCTTTCAGGTTGGCCTGGCTTTCTTCCTTTCGAGGTCTGTATTAAGTGATTTCTTTCTTTCCAAGTTTTTGATTTTTAGGATTGAATCTCAGTCAAAATAATATCGAAACTTACGTTGTGTAATTTTCGACCGTTTTTTTTGCATGTGATATAACTTTTCCGCTTTTTTTGCGTTACTATGTTGAAATGATAATACATAATATGAAGTATAATTATATAGGATTAATAATATTATTGATATATTGCGGTATGCCGCTACATTCTTATGCTCAGGACGGGAGCAGTGTATATAACTTCCTGCGCTATCCGGCTTCGTCACGTGTCAGTGCACTTGGGGGATATTCCGTTTCGTTGGTGGAACGGGATCCGTCGCTTGTATTTCATAATCCGGCTTTGCTTGGTGGGGAGATGGATGGGATGTTGAATCTCAATTATATGAATTACATTTCGGATATTAATGTCGGAAGTGCGGTTTTTACAAAATCTTTTCGCGAACGTAGTTCCTGGGGAATAGGAGCTACTTATATTAATTACGGCCGCATGAAAGAAATGACCCCGGAAAATGTGGCGCTTGGCGTATTTTCCGTTCAGGATATAAGTATTAACGCGTTGTATGCGTATGATCTTTCGGATAAATGGCGGGGAGGTTTGTCCCTAAAAGCTCTTTATTCGACGCTGGCGGATTATTTTTCTTTCGGGCTTGCCGTAGACGCCGGGCTGAGTTATTTTGACACGGAAAAAGATCTGGCATTCGGGTTTGCTTTGAAGAACATCGGGGCGCAATTGAAAGCTTATAACGAAGATCGACAAAAAGTTCCGTGGGATATTCAAATGGGTATAACCAAACGAATGGCGCATGCTCCTTTGCGTTTATCCGTTACCGCTATCTATCTGAACCGGTGGAAGTTTGATTATTCGGATAATACGACGATGACGACGAATGACGGTTTTTGGGAAACCGCATTAAAACATTTAGTGTTTGGAGTGGAATTTGTGCCGTCTGATAATTTTTGGTTAGGCGTTGGCTTTAATCCGAAGACAAAGGCGGATATGAAACTGGCGTCAGGCAATGGGCTTGGCGGCTTTTCAGTCGGCGGCGGACTTAAAGTATCGCGATTTAACGTAGGTGTATCCGTCGCACGTTACCATCCTTCGGCAATTTCGCTGATGATTAGCGTATCAATGTCTCTTTCGGAAATGGCGCCATAATGATATATTGATGTAGATGAAAAAAATAATTGTAGCGATAGACGGATTTTCTTCATGTGGGAAGAGTACGATGGCAAAAGATCTTGCTCATGAAATAAAATATACGTATATAGATACGGGGGCTATGTACAGGGCTGTTACCTTGTATGCGTTGCGTAACGGTTTTATCAAAGGAGATAAATCGGATGCATCTGATCTTGAGAAAGTAATGACTGATATAGCGATTTCTTTTCAGATTAATCCGTCGACTGGTTTTACCGAAACTTATCTTAACGGTGAAAATGTAGAGCAGGAGATACGCCGTATGGAAGTTGCAAATCATGTAAGCAGCATAGCGGCTTTACCTTTTGTTCGCGCATCGTTGGTAGAAAAACAGCGCCTTATGAGTATGGGAAAGGGGGTTGTTATGGATGGCCGCGATATTGGTACGGTTGTTTTTCCCGATGCAGAACTGAAAATTTTTGTTACGGCAACGCCGGAAGTGAGAGCGCAGCGTCGTCTTGACGAACTGGATGCGAAAGGAGTATCAGCATCTTTTGAAGAAATACTTGAAAATATTAAAAACCGTGATTATCAGGATATGACAAGGAACGTTGCACCTTTGCGCAAAGCAGATGGTGCACTTGTACTTGACAATACGGATATGACTGTATCGGAGCAAAAAAACTGGTTGATGGAGCAATATAATCGGGTGATGGATTGTGCAACAAAGAGAATGTCGCCTTTTTCGGGAGAGGGTTGACAAGGCAACATAATAATATGTATGTAATGATAGAAATTGAAATAGATCAAAGTTCCGGTTTCTGTTTCGGTGTCGTAAATGCAATAGAAAGCGCGGAGCGTGAACTGGAAAAAGAACATAATTTATATAGTCTGGGTGATCTTGTACATAACAGTCTTGAAACGGAACGGTTGAAGGGATTGGGTTTGCAGACTATAAATCATGATGAATTTTCCTCGCTTAAAGATAAGACCGTTTTGCTGCGTGCCCACGGTGAACCACCCTCGACGTATGATATAGCGAAAGCAAACCGAATTAAAATCGTCGATGCTACGTGTCCTGTTGTGTTAAAATTGCAGCGTCGTATATATGATTGTTATCAGGAAGTAAAAGGTTTGGACATACAGTTGGTTATATACGGAAAAAAAGGTCATGCGGAAGTGAACGGCCTTGTCGGACAGACCGATGGGGATGCGATTGTTGTTGAAAAACCCGCAGACTTGGAAAAACTTGATTTTTCACGTGAAATTGCGCTTTTCTCACAAACGACAAAACCGTTGGACGGATTCCGGGAGATTGTCGGGATGATTGATTCGCGAATGAAAGAGGGTGTGCGATTCCGATATTTCGACACGATATGCCGTCAGGTAACTAACCGGTTGCCGAAAATTAAAGATTTTGCATCAAAGCATGATTGGGTGTATTTTGTCGCAGGGCGAAAAAGTTCGAATGGAAAAATGTTGTTCGAAGAATGTAAAAAGTCAAACCCTCATACCGTTTTTATATCCGACACCTCCGAGATCAATGACCCGTTACCGCCTGATGCTCATCGTGTAGGCGTATGTGGAGCGACGTCGACTCCCAAATGGTTGATGGAAGAAGTCGCTGTACGTATAAATTTTTTGAATGGTTAAATTGATTCATTATCAAACGATAATATGCCAAAAAGGATTATCAATGTCTTTTCGACCGGTTTATATATCAAGTGAAAAAATACCGTTTGTATAGTCTTTCTTTAATTAAAAATTGAAAGCAAGCTCTGCTTCGGCAATAAAAATAAACAGGTTTATTTTGTATTCCTCCCGGCTTGCACTATCTTTGTACCGATTTAGGTTAAAAAACAGGTATAATTATGGCAGAAATCAAGTGTGTTGGAGTTATGACGTCAGGGGGTGATGCTCCGGGAATGAATGCCGCGGTTCGTGCGGTTACTCGTGCTGCGATTGCTAATGGAATGACGGTGAAGGGCATTTACCGTGGATATAAAGGTCTTATATCGGACGAGATTGAAGATTTTAAAACTCAAAATGTAAGTAATATCATTCAGCGCGGGGGTACTATTCTTAAAACAGCTCGTAGTGAGGAATTTAGGATGCCTGAGGGAATGGGTAAGGCTTATGAAAATCTGATGAAACATAAAATAGATGCATTGGTTGTTATTGGCGGTGACGGCAGTCTGACCGGTGCGCGTAGCTTTGCCCAGAAATATAATTATCCAATTGTGGGTCTTCCCGGTACGATTGATAATGATTTGTATGGAACGGATACAACTATCGGTTATGATACGGCGTTGAATACGATTGTTGAGTGTGTCGATAAGATTCGTGATACGGCTTCGTCTCACGAACGATTATTTTTCATTGAGGTTATGGGACGTGACGCCGGTTTTCTTGCTCTGAACGGTGCGATAGCATCCGGAGCCGAAGCGGCTATTATCCCGGAGATATCTTTGCAGAAAGACCAATTGTCGGAAATGATTGAGACGGGTTTTCGCAAGTCAAAGAACAGCAGTATTGTACTTGTTGCGGAAAGTGAGATTACAGGCGGCGCTATGGGAGTTGCAGAGCGTGTGAAGACGGAATATCCGCAGTTTGATGTTCGTGTGTCTATATTGGGACATTTGCAACGGGGTGGTTCACCTTCGGCGCAGGATCGCATTCTTGCGACGCGTATGGGAGTTGCCGCAATAGATGCGCTTCTGGAAGATCAGCGAAATGTGATGGTAGGAATTCAGAATGATGAAATCGTACTTGTTCCGTTTGCTAAGGCTATTAAAAACGATAAACCTTTGGATCCGAATCTACTAAATGTCCTTAAGATAGTTTCTATGTAATAAAAAAGCGACCGAGAAGTCGCTCTTTTATTGATATGCCGTGTAAATAACAATTAAAATAAAATTAAAATATCGACCGGAAACAGTAGTCCCCGGGGGGCGGGATTGAACGAAGCGGAGGCGGGCGTAAGCCGATTGAGGATAATCGTTCGGAACTTGTATTAATGATGGTATATCCCCCTGAAAAACAAAAGGTTCATCCGATTTTTGCAGTGAAGGTATAAGTTTATTTTTCTTCTGATGTAAAAAAATAGCTGGTATTTCATTATTATTGTAGTGACTAAACATACATTAATATGAATACCAGC
>JAISEJ010000177.1 GCA_031264155.1 Tannerella sp.
TATAAATCGCGACGCCGTAGCCCTGTACCTCCCAGTTTCCCGGGACGGTGATGTCCTGCCACGACGACGCGTCGACGTCAGCCGATGTCACGCCGGCGGGCAAGTCTTTATAAGCATCCACGAAGAAGAATTTCCATGTCCCGTTCAGGGACTGATAAAAAGGGCTTTTTTCGAACGTCGAATTTAGCGCGGTACTGCGATCTGCAAAACTCATAAACTCGGTACGCGGTTTCTCTTTATTGACAGCTACTGTCTGCACATCCTGCCAGTACGGTTTTTCCGGCGACTGCGCCGGAATGTTATTACTGCATAAAAACGCGAACAATAAACCAAGTATCCAATTTTTTTTCATATACTTATTATTAAAAAGGTTGTTTTTTCATATGCGGGGCAAATATAGTGCAAATTTTGCTATGACAAACAAAACTTATAACTTTGCCGGAAAATTTCGAGTGGATTTTTTAATAACTCAACCATAATTATGATTTCGATCGAAGGACTAACCGTTGAATTTGGCGGTTTCACATTGTTGGATAACATCTCTTTTGTAATAAACAAAAAAGACCGTATTGCTCTTGTCGGAAAAAACGGAGCGGGTAAGTCGACATTAATGAAAATTATTGCGGGAATGCAAACGCCGACGAAAGGCGTAATCGGCATTCCGCGGGAAACAACTATCGGATACCTGCCGCAGGAAATGCAGCTATCCGACACAAGGACGGTACGGGAAGAAGCGGAACAGGCGTTTGAATATATTCATAATACGGAAAATGAAATAAACCGTCTTAATGCGGAACTTTCCGAACGCACGGATTACGACTCCGACACATTTCAAAATCTTATCGACCGTATGACGTCGCTATCCGAACAGTTTCAGATGATGGGCGGAACGAATTATCATGCAGAACTTGAGCGCACTCTGATTGGACTGGGGTTTACACGCGAAGACTTCGAGCGTCCGACAGCGGAATTTAGCGGCGGATGGCGTATGCGTATAGAACTGGCAAAGCTTTTACTCCGTCGTCCGGACGTTCTGCTTCTTGACGAACCAACCAATCATCTTGATATTGAGTCTATCCAATGGCTGGAAACATTTATTGCTACGCGGGCTAACGCCGTTATACTCGTGTCGCACGACCGGGCGTTTATAAACAATACAACCCAGCGTACGCTCGAAATAGAACTCGGACATATCTATGATTACAAAGTAAAGTACGATGAATACGTCGTTCTCCGCAAGGAGCGCCGCGAACAGCAGATACGCGCATACGAAAACCAGCAGAAAATGCTTGCCGATACGGAAGCTTTTATCGAACGGTTCCGTTATAAAGCTACCAAAGCCGTACAAGTGCAGTCGCGGATAAAACAGCTTGAAAAAATCGAACGCATCGAAGTCGACGAAGAAGACAATGCGATGTTGCGCCTGAAATTTCCTCCTTCGCCGCGTTCCGGCTCCTATCCGGTCATAATAGAAAACTTGTCTAAAAATTATGGCGATCATCTTGTTTTTGCGGAAGCTACTTTTACGATTAATCGTGGTGATAAAGTGGCTTTTGTCGGGAAAAACGGCGCAGGAAAATCTACGCTTGTCAAATGCATAATGAACGAAATCACAGATTATGAAGGGATGCTTCGATTGGGACACAACGTGAAAATCGGATATTTCGCGCAAAACCAGGCACAGTTGCTGGATGATAATAAGACGGTCTTCGAAACGATCGACTATGTCGCACAAGGTGATGTCCGAACAAAGATTCGCGATATACTCGGAGCGTTCATGTTCGGCGGGGAGGCTTCCGATAAAAAGGTAAGGGTGCTGTCCGGAGGCGAAAAAAGCCGCCTCGCAATGATCCGCTTGCTGCTCGAACCCGTCAATTTGCTTATACTTGATGAGCCGACGAATCATCTTGACATGCGTTCGAAAGATATTCTTAAGAACGCATTGCAGGATTTTGACGGTACGGTAATCGTCGTATCGCACGACAGGGAGTTTCTTGACGGCCTTGTAGACAAAGTGTATGAATTCGGCAATAAACGCGTGAAGGAACATCTTGGAGGGATATACGCTTTTCTCGAACATAAAAAAATCGAAAGCCTCCGGGAACTGGAACGAAAATCGACCGGCGGCATTGCTGCAACCGTAACTACCTCCGCCTCCGACACTATGCAAAATAATTCGTCGATGGCCGGCGGCGGACAGAGCCGTTTTTCCGATAACAAAGCCGGCCGTGACGGAGCAAATGAAATCTCGACGGTAAATACGGACGTTAAGCTATCTTATGATGAACAAAAAGAACAGGCGCGCCTTATCCGCAGATTGGAAAGGACGGTTGCCGAATCCGAACAGCGGATTGCCGGGATAGAAGCGAAAATATCCGCGCTTGAAGCCCGTATGATAACACCGGAAGGAGCGGCCGACGCTTCGTTATATGCCGAACATGAAAAGTTCAAAAAAGAATTATCGGATGCTATGGATAAATGGGAGAAAGCTGTCGGAGCGCTGGAGCAAAGCGGAATATAGGATGTGTTCTTTGGTAAACACGATTCGATGTATCGCTTTCGCGAAGTGGAAACGACACAAAACAATAAGCAATCTTTTATTTTGTGTTGCACTCAATTTACACTATATTTGCAATCAAAAACAGAATAAATGTACTTTTAAAACCTAATTAGTTATGAGAAAAAATTTAAGTTCACAAATAACGCTCACGCGTATTCCGGAAAAACATTATAAGCCGGAAAATGAGTTTGAATGTAGCGTTCTTACCCGTTTCGAGAAGATTACTACGCATATTCACGCTTCCATGGATGAAGGCTCACTGTATATCGCCAACGAGATAGCCGATGAAATACGAAACAGACAAAAAGCAAAGAAAAAGTTTGTTCTCGTTTTGCCGGGCGGACGTTCACCACACACGCTATTTCAACATCTTATAAATATCCATAAAAAAGAAAAACTGAGCTTCAAGAATGTAGTCGTGTTCCTGCTTTACGAGTTCTATCCCCTTACGGACGCGGCAAACAGCAACCTGCGCCAGTTGCAGGAAGCGTTTTTTAACTATGTCGATATTCCCGAAAAGAATATTTTCTATCCCGATGGATTCATAAATAAAAACGATATTTCCGATTTCTGTGAGAAATACGAGAAAAAGATGAAAGAAGCCGGCGGTATCGACTATATGCTTCTGGGGATAGGAATGGTCGGCACAGTCGGTTTTAACAGCGCCGGAGCATCCATGAGATCACGAACCCACCTTGTGCTTATGGACAATACCTCACGCAAAGAGTCGGCGCAATTATTCAATTCGCTGGAAAATGTTCCTCCGGGAGTTATCACCATGGGATTAGGGACGATTATGGAGGCGAAAACGGTTGTTCTGATGTCCTGGGGGGAAAGTAAGGCCTCCATTATTAAAAAGACAATCGAAGGCCCGGCTACGGATGCCATTCCTGCAACTTGTCTGCAACATCACTCCAATGCGAAAGTAGTTATTGATTTGTCGTCGGCATATAACCTGACCCGTATAAGTCATCCCTGGCTGGTTACAAAGTGCGAATGGGACAACAAACTGATACGGCGTGCAATCGTATGGTTGTGCCAGGTTACAAACAAACCCATTCTTAAATTAACAAACAAGGATTACAGCGAACACGGGCTTGGAGAATTACTTGCCGTTTACGGCTCGGCATACAATGTCAATATCAAAATATTCAACGATATACAGCATACCATCACCGGCTGGCCGGGCGGCAAACCGAATGCCGATGATTCGAATCGTCCGGAACGCGCTACCCCGTATCCGAAAAAGATTATCGTGTTCAGTCCGCATCCCGACGACGACGTCATATCAATGGGCGGAACATTCCGCCGGCTATGCGACCAAAACCACGATGTGCATGTTGCATATCAGACTTCCGGTAACATTGCCGTAGGCGATGAGGAAGTTATACGCTATTGCGAATACCTGCGCGACGTCAGCGAAAAGTATTCTCCGGGAGATAATAAGATAAAATCAAAGGCGGAAGAAATCATACGGTATTTACGTTACGAAAAGAAAGAAGGCGGCCGGCCGGAACATCCCGACATCCTGTTTATGAAAGGAACCATCCGTCGCGAAGAAGCGCGTCATGCAAGCCGTTATTCGGGGCTGAAGGATGAAAATATTCACTTCCTCGACCTGCCGTTTTATGAAACCGGGCTGGTCAAGAAAAATCCGCTGAGCGAGAAAGATGTTGAGATTGTCAAAGAATTACTGCTCAAGATAGAACCCGACCGGATATTTGTGGCCGGCGACCTTGCCGACCCGCACGGAACGCATAAAGTCTGCCTCGACGCCGCGCTGGCAGCCATCGACGAAGTCAAAACCCTGAAATGGATGCAAAACTGCCGGATATGGATGTATCGCGGGGCATGGGCGGAATGGGAAATGGACCATATTGAAATGGCTGTTCCGATAAGCCCCGAAGAGTTGCGCCAAAAACGTAACGCTATTCTTAAACACCAGTCGCAGGCCGAAAGCGCACCATTCCTTGGCGATGACGAACGCCTGTTCTGGCAACGCGCCGAAGACCGTAACCGCGCTACGGCCGAATTGTACAAACAGCTCGGACTTGCTTCATACGAAGCGATAGAGGCGTTTGTAAGGTATATTCCCATCAGATGACGGAGCGACCAACAAACAGATGCTGAAATTTATAAAGGACTGGATACTCCCGATTGCAATGATAACCGGTGCGCTGACCCACAATTGGGTCAGCCGCCTTTCTTTTCTGACGCCCTGCCTGCTTTTTGTCATGCTGTTTCTTACGTTCTGTAAGATTTCCTTTAAAGACATACGGTTTCATCCGGCGCATCTGTGGCTGTTACTTATCCAGTTGGCGGCAAGTATCGGGCTGTATTATTTATTGCTTCCCTTTGACGTCGTCATTGCACAGGGCGCGATGCTTTGTCTGCTCGCACCTACGGCGACGGCGGCAGCCGTCATCACCGGTATGCTCGGCGGCAATGTCGGCTTCCTCACCACTTACGTGCTTTTCTGCAACATCGCCGTGGCAATAGCCGTCCCGATATACTTCCCCCTTATGGGAACACACGAAGAAATATCTTTCATTCAATCCGCATGGTATATTTGCCGGAAAGTATTCCCCATATTAATCTTCCCTTTGTTTACTGCGGTAGCGTTAAGGTATTGGGCGCCCAGGGTGCACAAAGCGCTGCTCAGCATACCCAAACTGGCATTTTACC
Organism: Tannerella sp.; assembly: GCA_031264155.1. Lineage (GTDB taxonomy): Bacteria > Bacteroidota > Bacteroidia > Bacteroidales > Tannerellaceae > Tannerella. Next base: position 5,246 of record JAISEJ010000177.1, read on the forward strand.
TGTGGATAGCAGCCTTAACCGTCGTAACGGGAACAACCGTAAATTTCATAATTAGCCGCGACAGCACGGAATACCGGACGGAAACAGGATTATTAATCGTATCGCTAATACTCTGTTGCCTGCAGTTCATTGTCGGAAGGCGCATCGGCAAACACTACGGCGACCCCGTTTCGTCGGGACAGGGCCTCGGACAAAAAAACACGATTCTTGCAATATGGATGGCCCAGACATACCTGCACCCCCTGACAGCCATTGCCCCTGCCGGATACATCCTGTGGCAAAACATCATCAATTCCTGGCAACTCCGGCTACGAAACAAACAAAAGCAGTGATATCGTGATGATGTCATGCGGATAGCCTGTAAACACGGAATCCGGTTAATATCTCCTTCCGCAGACACCTCCGGGGTTTGTACTAAGGCAATTTCTCCGATGTCGCCGGTCGATTCCGTGTTCATCCGCTCTTCAGAACAATTGGAGGTGGTGCTATAAAAAGCATGCTGCTATAAAAATTTGGCAATGAAGGAAAAAGCATTATCATTTGTAAAACGAAAATAGAGATTTTAAGTATCCTTTTAGACTCTCAAAGAGTTCCTTTAAAGTTTTCGGGAATTCCTTTAGACCTTCTGGGAATTCCTTTAGACCTTCAGGGAGTTCCTTTAGACTTTCTGGGAATTCCTTTAGACCTTCTGGGAATTCCTTTAGACTTTCAGGGAGTTCCTTTAGACTTTCAGGGAATTCCTTTAGACCTTCTGGGAATTCCTTTAGACCTTCAGGGAGTTCCTTTAGACCTTCTGGGAGTTCCTTTAGACCTTCTGGGAGTTCCTTTAGACCTTCTGGGAGTTCCTTTAGACCTTCTGGGAATTCCTTTAGACCTTCCGGGAGTTCCCATAAAGTTTCCGGGAGTTCCTTTAGACTCTCAAAGAGTTTGGGCAATGCATAAAAACAGGCCATGCGAAGTATGGCTTTCTTTTATATTAATAACTCATGTTACGCAATTGCCCGGCATATCCCCGGACCGGTTGCGCATTGCGTAGCGGGCTGGGAGCGTATCCGCTTCCGGTATTATACTTCACGCGGTATGACTTTGTGCTTATTAACTCACGATGCATGGACGCCTGCGCCCACGATGTATGGACGCCTGCGCCCACGATGTATGGGCGCCCGCGCCCACGATGTATGGACGCCTGCGCCCACGATGTATGGGCGCCCGCGCCCACGATGTATGGGCGCCTGCGCCCACGATGTATGGGCGCCTGCGTCCACGATGTATGGGCGCCCGCGCCCACGATGTATGGAAGCCTGCGCCCACGATGTATGGGCGCCTGCGCCCACGATGTATGGACGCCCGCGCCCACGATGTATGGGCGCCTGCGCCCACGATGTATGGGGGAACGGCTTCAACAACATGGTCAGACTGAGGCAAGCCTGAGCCTGTCCGGAGTATGCCGGTAATACACAAATCCTTGCCGCGTGCAGTATGGAATCGGATACGATTCCGGGACGGGGCGTAGCGCGCAGTTCTGTAATCAGGCAATTGCGTAACATAAGTTATATATTATCCTTCATTTCTAAATGAACAGAAAAAATGAACAATTTAACGATTAATCTGCCAACCCTTTTCTTCTCCGGCAACCGGCTGACCGGTGAAGGCGTGGAGTGCACGGCGCGAAAAATAAAGGATCTGAAAGGCCTGTTTCACAACACGGCCGCTCTGAATGTGATGAATCGGGAAACCGTCGTTTACGAAGTAAAAAGTTTCCTGCCCGTGCCCGAAGGCACGCCGGGAGGACTATATTTCGGCATCACGTATTTATATCCCGGAAAAGTCGGCGACGAGTACTTCATGACCAGAGGCCATTTCCACGCCGGACGTGACCGTGCGGAATTTTACTGGGGACTGACCGGCGAAGGCATGTTACTGCTCATGGACGGACAGCGCCACGCCTGGGCCGAAAAGATGTCCCAGGGCAGTCTGCACTATATCCCCGGAGGCGTGGCGCACCGAGTCGCAAACACGGGCAGCAGCCTGCTTTCCTTTGCCGCCTGCTGGCCCTCCGACGCCGGGCACAACTACGGGGAAATAGCCGACAGGGGATTTGCAGCCAGACTGATAGAAAAGAACGGGATTCCGAATTTAATATAAAAAACACATGTACAGCATAGGAATAGACTTAGGAGGAACAGTTATCAAAGCCGGCTTGATACGGGACGGAAAAATAATCGGTTTCAAATCCTTCGATACCGTATCGAAGGACCTTACGCCAAACCTTCCCCTTATTGAAAATGCCATCAACCGCCTGCTTTGCGGGAAGAAGATCTCCGTTTCTCAATTATCCGGAATAGGCCTGGCCTTTCCGGGCATCGTAGATCCCGCAAGAAAGACGGTTATCTCGACCAACGATAAATACGACGACGCCCGGGAAATGGATTTCGCCGCATGGATAAACCGCCGCTGGGAGGGCGTGTCTTTCCGTATGGACAACGATGCGCGGGCGGCTGTAACGGGCGAATGGAAATACGGCGCAGGACGGCAGTACGAAAACGTAGTCATGATGACACTGGGCACAGGTATCGGCACGGGCGTGGTGATAGACGGGAAACTGCTGTACGGGAAACATTTTCAGGCCGGTTCGCTGGGCGGACACTTCGTCGCAGATTATCGTGGACGGATATGCTCGTGCGGAAACAGGGGATGCGTGGAAGCCCTGTCGTCGTCGTCATTTCTGCCGAAAATCATCCGTGAAGACGACTCCCTGTCCGAAGCATGTCGCAAGCAAGCGGAATCATACGACTTCAACCGCCTGTTCGCTTTACGGAGGGAAGGAAATGCGGACGCCCTTGCGATATGCAACAAATGCATGGACGTCTGGGCTGCCGGAATAATCAGCTATATCCATGCCTACGACCCGGAGATTGTGATTTTGGGAGGCGGCGTGATGCAAAGCGGCGACATCATCCTGCCCTACCTGCAAAGGCGCATCGACAGTCTGGCGTGGTGTCCCTCGGGAAAAGTGCACCTGACAGTCTCCGAACTGGGCGATAATGCTGCCATACTGGGAATCGGATACGGATTACATGACAGAAGAGATGGAACCTGCTTTTAATCCGGGAATCGACATCCGGCCGGTCACGAACCCGATGGGGTTTATCTACGGCGAAGGCGTGTTTGGCCCGCAGGTCGAAAACCGGCGGATGGATGATATTCGCCGCAGCCTGATGAATCCGTATTGTGAAGGGCCTGAGATTGTGTATGCCATTGCGATGGATGTGGGCAAAAACGAACACCGCAGGCTGCTGAACGAACTGCATCTGCTGTACGGCGTCGTGACTTATGCTGCAGGAAAACTTGGCCGGGAGCCTGTTCGCAGCCAGGGACACGTCCACAAGAATTCTCCGTACAGCGGATGGTCGACGCCCGAAGTGTACGAAATATGGTCGGGCGAAGCCATCATCTACATGCAGGAGACAGCCGGCGACATGCCCGGACGTTGCTACGCCGTACATGCCGGGGCCGGCGACGTGGTCGTTGTGCCGCCATACTGGGTACATGCGACCGTCAGCGCCAACCCCGCAAAACCACTGACGTTCGGCGCATGGTGTGACCGCGACTACGGCTTTGTCTACGACGGCGTGCGCCGGCACAACGGCATTGCATGGTTCCCCGTTTTCAACGGCGATGATCAAATCGAATGGCTTGCCAATCCGGCCTATCTGCCTTCCGAACTGATTGTGAAATCGCCGGGAAAATACGAAGCGCTGGGCATCCGGCGCGGGAAATCCATCTATGCCCTGTTTGAAGAAGACCCGGAAACATTCCGCTACATTCCCAAACCACAGTCGAAGAAAGAGGCTTGGATAAATTTCATACCATAACATAACATAACATAACATGATAAAATATATGAAGACAGATTACAATAAATACATGATTTATTTCATCGCCCTGATTGCAGCTACCGGCGGTTTGCTGTTCGGTTTCGATACCGGTGTGGTTTCAGGCGCCATTCCTTACTTTCAGTCATACTTCGGAATCAGCGATTCCGTGATAGAAAACATTACGACGGCCGGTCTGGTGGGCGCCGTCATCGGCGCCCTGTTTTGCGGGCGTATCACCGACCTGCTGGGGCGGCGCAGAGTTATTCTGTTTTCGGCCGTAATCTTTGCCGTTGGCGCGCTGTGGTCGGGCTTTGCCGGCTCACCGGTTCAACTGATTGTTTCAAGGCTTTTTCTGGGCATTGCCATCGGCGTTTCATCCTTTGCCGTACCGTTGTATATCGCCGAAATATCGCCGGCAAAAATAAGAGGACAGCTGGTTTCCATGTTCCAGTTGATGATAACCATCGGTATCCTTGTTTCGTATTTAAGCGATCTGCTTTTTGCCGACGATGCGAATCTTGCCTGCTGGCGACCCATGTTCTACATCGGAGTGGCGCCGGCCATTATCCTTTTCGCCGGCATGTGGTTTCTGCCCGAGACGCCCTGCTGGCTGCTGCTCAGGGGACGTGAAGACGAAAGCCGCAAAGCGCTCTCGCGAATCGAAAACCCTGCATTGCTCGAAGCGTCGCTGGCGCAGACCAAAGCCGGGATTGAACAAAACGAAGCGAGCGCCGGCTGGCGGGAGATTTTCAAGCCGTGGCTGCGTAACGCTCTGATTATTGCAGTGGGAATCATGTTTTTTCAGCAGATGGTCGGCATCAATACGATCATGTACTACTGTCCCAGGATATTCCTGATGGCAGGCTTCGCAGACAACATTTCGGCTATATGGGCATCAGTGGGCGTCGGCGTCGTAAACGTGATATTCACCATCGTATCCATCTATTTCGTGGACAGGCTCGGACGGCGCAAACTGTATTTTCTGGGGATGAGCGGGATTGTCGTTTCGCTGGCATGTCTGGCTTTATGTTTTGTTTTCAGCCAGTCAATGGGTGATGCCGGGAAGTGGCTGTCAATCGCATTTGTATTCCTGTATATCATCTTCTTCGCCATCAGCATCGGTCCGTTGGGGTGGCTGATAATTACTGAAATATTTCCGCTCAAAGTGCGCGGGTTGGGTTCGTCCGTCGGCTCGCTGACCGTCTGGGTATTCAACAGTATCGTAGCGTTCACTTTCTTCAAAATCGTGAAAGCCTTCACCCTCCCCGGCGCCGAAATAATCGTTCAAGGCAAATCGACCGGCAATCCCGCCGGCGCTTTTCTTTTTTACGCCATCATCGCCCTGGCCGGAATCATCTGGGGATACTTCTACATTCCCGAAACGAAAGGCGTCCCGCTGGAAAAAATTGAAAAACACTGGAGAGAGGGCGGCAGTCCGAGAAAATTAAAAAAAGCATGCCGGGATTGACACTCTTATACTGCGCGCGGCCTAAAATTGTGAGATTATGGTTGTTCCGTAATCGCGTAGGGGCGTAGCGTGCTACGCCCTTACTTAAGGCGTACCGCAAGAACGTACCAAGAGGGCGTAGCACGCTACGCCCCTACGCAATACGCAATACACAAATACACGAAACCATGCCGCATGAAGTATAAATTGCAGTTCCGGTTGCAATCCGGTCAGATTCCTTCCGTCAGCATTGCGAACGGAAGCTGCACCTGGGAGCGGGTTGCTCCCTAACCCAGGCGTGGGTCGCTCTTTTGCCACTAAACGGGTCACGTTCTAAGCTATAAGCGGGTTGTCCCCGGGGGCGAGGCATCTCACAAAACTGTGCCGCATGAAGTATAGATGTCGAATCCTAAAGCTTCATGTCTCTTTTCGGCGGAAAAGAAGGCGGTAAAAAATCACCGGGGGTTCCGGAGGCGTCTACCCTGCCGCGGCCTTTAGCTTTGTGATGGGCAGGCCGGTTATCTTAACAAGTTCCCTGACGTCAAATTCATAATGTAGCGACAGTGATTTTACGGCTTCGAGGATTTCTTTCAGGGACAGGGTTTCGCTTTCGTCGTATGTGTACGTGTTGTACTTTACAAGCGGCGCATAAACGGAACTCAGTTTAACGAGACGGGAGATAACTTCCGTATTGAAATAATATTGGAATGTCAGCTTGTCCACTTTCAGGCGGTACCCCAAGATGCGTTCCTGGACTTCGGCGGCTCCGACGAATGATTTTTCATTTGTCAATCCGGACGAACCCTGTATGCGCTTTTCGATCTCGCGGTCGGCCACGTCGGTCATCAGGGATTTGAAGGGATAGTCTGAGTGCACTGAAAAAGTTCTCATAGGATTTATCTTCACCTAATACAGTCAGCACATATCCATTAAAATATTAGGATATGTACTGATTTTTAATACCTTTACCGGTATAAATCAAGCCGGTATGCTACCGTTACAACAAGCCATACAGTTCAGCAAATACTCAAGCCTGTATGATTTGACAGTTCCACAGAATAATCTGTTACGCCGGATAAACGACCTGGCGGACTTCTCATTCATCCATAAGGAACTCCCGGATAAATACTGCCTGAGAATAACGGTCACACAGCCGGGTGTCCGGTCAGAATGTTCAAATACCTCCTGTTAAAGACTGTCATTGACATTTCGGACGTGGATGTAGTTGAACGCTCGCGGTATGACATGTCGTACAAATACATTCCGGGGCTGGCTCCCCAGGAAACCGGACTGATCGCCCCAAGTTCTTTGTGCAAGTTTCGTCACCTTCGTTTGAAGGACAGGAATTTATTGAATCAGCTTATCGGCAGGACGGTGTCTGTTGCAATCGAAAAGGGTATCATCAAATCAAAGAGCATTATTGTGGATGCGACACATACCGGTTCACGGAGCAACCCCTGTTCGCGTGTAGAGATTTTGAGATTTCGTTCAGGGCTGTTGCGCAGGACACATTATGATGTGGACGCGTCAGTAAGGGAAGGTCTGCCCCTGAAGAATGAAGATAACCAATCCTGAACATGAGCTTAATTACACCAAAGCTTTGCTCGAAGCCGTATCCGACAGTCAGGCACCGGTCAGTGTACCTGAAGTCATGGAGCGCCTGAACATGCTCAGGGAAACACTCCCGGATATCGAAGACCACTGTGTTACCTCCACGGATGAAGATGCGCGGGTTGGGCACAAAAGCAAAGAAAGCTCGTTTTCCGTCTACAGGACACACATAGCCATGAGCGACGAACGGATAATCACTGCCGCCAGAGTCACGTCGCGGGAAAAGGGCGACGTCCCCCGGTTGCCCGAACTTGTTGAGCAAAGCCGAAGCAACGGTATGGAAGTTGAAACGCTCACTGGTGACGCTGCTTATTCGGGAAAGGAAAACATTCGGCCCGCTCAAGATGAGCAGGGAGGATTTGAACCGGTGGCAAAACTTAATCCTGCCATAAGCCGGGGATTCAGACGGGAGGATCAAAATTTTGAATTCAATAAGGATGCGGGAATGTTCATATACCCTGCCTTTAGATTTGCACATGGAAATTGATTAACGGTTATTAGGGTTAATTTCTTACTTTTGTTGTATGAAAGAAGGAATTAACCGATACTTAAAAGTAAACTGCATGCCCTGC
>JAISEJ010000216.1 GCA_031264155.1 Tannerella sp.
ACATTAATAGTCGGATACAACGATTTGTCATGATCAACCAGGGGACAAGGGATAGGGAGTTCTTCTATTTCCGTATGGCTAAATATTTTTCTTAGCACCTCAAAATAAGATTTAGCCGAAAATTTATTGGACAACAGGATTGTGTTTCCGATATAATTACTATTTTTGCGAAATTAATTTGTAAAATATTTACCATGGCACGAAAAGTTACTTTATACACGGCACAGTGGGGCGATATGCCTTTGGAAACAATTTGTTCAAAAGCGAAAGAGTTCGGATATGACGGTCTTGAACTCGCATGTACGGAGAATCATTTGGATATTGAAAAGCTAAGTCGGAGTTATTGTGATAACATTAAGTCCGCGCTTGCGAAATACGGTTTGGAATTGTATACCATTTCTAATCATACGGTGGGGCAATGCGTTTGCGACAGGATTGATCACCGTCATCAATCGGTTATTCCGGCGCGTATATGGGGAGACGGCGACCCCGAAGGCGTTCGCAGGCGAGCAGCGGAAGAAATGATAAAGATAGGGGAAGCGGCGCATCTGTTAGGCGTAAAAACAGTCGTGGGATTTACCGGAAGCCCCATCTGGCATTTGCTGTATTCTTTCCCCCCGGTTTCGGCGGAAGAGATAAATGCGGGATTTAAAGAAGTGGCTGAACGGTTCGCGCCAATCCTTGATTCTTATCGGAAAAATGATGTAAGATTTGCACTGGAGGTTCATCCTACGGAGATAGCGTTTGATATTTCATCCGCACAGACGCTTCTGGAAGCGCTTGATTATCATCCGGCTTTCGGGTTTAATTATGACCCAAGTCACATGGGGTATCAGGGAGTGGATTATGTTGCTTTTATCGAAACCTTTGCCGACAGAATTTTCCATGTACACATGAAAGACGTGTGGTGGTCGGATGTGCCAACCCGCGCCGGCGTATTCGGCGGACATCTTCCGTTCGGGCATCGCGACCGGTTCTGGGATTTTCGCAGTATGGGACGCGGCAAAATTAATTTTGAAGCAATTATCCGTGCGTTGAACAGGATTGATTATCAGGGGCCGTTGTCTGTAGAATGGGAAGATAACGGCATGGACAGGGAGCATGGAGCCGCCGAATCCCTGCGATTTGTCAAGAATGTGGATTTTAAGCCTTCCACTGTGGCCTTTGATGCGGCGTTTGAGAAAAAATAAGATTATATTTTTAAACAATTCATATTTAATATTATGTCAAAAGAAAAGATTTCAAGAAGAGAGTTTGTTACCCGTTCTACATTGCTTGGCGCTGTCGGGGCAATCGGCGGGGTTGCAGGGACAGGCAGTATCGTATCATCGTGCAGCGGCAGTAGCGAAAGCACCGGTAAATATCAACCGCTTCAGTCCGATATTCCGGTATATATCCCGGAGACAGGCGATAAAGCGATAGACGGTAAAAATATACGCGCCGGCATAATAGGCTGCGGAAACCGCGGTTCGGGTGCGATCCGTAATTTCCTGGATGCGGCTGACGGCATTACGGTTGTTGCAATGGCTGATATATTTCAGGACAGGCTGGAAACGCTCCGGGGATATCTCCGTGAAAAGAGGAATATTGAAGTGTCCGACAGTAAGATTCATTATGGTTTTGATGCATACAAGAAGGTTTGTGAAGACCCTGACGTCGACCTGGTTATTGTCACCACGCCTTCGATCTTCCACGCCATTCAGGCAAGGTATGGCATAGAACAGGGAAAGCATGTGTTTTGCGAAAAAGCGGCGGGAATAGACCCGGTTAGCTGCCGTGCTTTCAGTGTCGCCGTTAAACAGGCGCAGGCTAAAGGCCTTTGTCTGCAGACGGGCGCGCAACGGCATCACCAACGCGCTTATGTCGAATCGTACAAAAGGGTGCGCGAAGGAATGATCGGAAAGATCGTAAGCGGCGTAGTGAAATGGAACCAGGGCGCGATGTCTTATCGCAAACGTCGTCCCGAATGGACGGATATGGAATATATGCTGCGCGACTTTTTCAGCTGGAACTGGCTTTGCGGCGACCATGTGATTGACCAGCTTGTTCATAATATTGACGTCTTTACCTGGTTCTCACACCTGAAGCCGGTTTCGGTATTGGGCATGGGTTCGCAACTACAACGCCGTACGGGTGATATCTTTGATAATTTCTGCCTGGATATTGTCTACGAAGGAGGCGTAAGGGTAAATGCACAGGCGCGTCAGATTGAAGGTTGCGACAATGACATAAGCGAAACGATTATAGGGACAAAAGGGGTTTGGACGAGTAAAGACATGTCTATCGTTGATAATGACGGGAACCTTGTCTGGAAATATGATTACGACGCCGAAAAGGAGAATTATCAGCAGCGGGATCCGTACGTGCTGGAACACATGGATTTGATTAACCATATACGTTCGGGCAAGTCATTGACGCTGGAAGCCGAAACGCTTGTCACATCTTCCCTGACCGGGGCTATGGGACGCGAATCCGCATATACAGGTAAAGAATACAGATGGGACGAGTTTCTTGTTTCCGATCTTTCGTTAATGCCGGAAGAGCTACACCTGGGTAATGTCAAGGATTTTGCGACGAAGTATGTACCTCCAAAGATGGGCAAGCTTGCTCCGGATATGAATTAAAACCCGCGGAATGGGTTTTTTAACCCATTCCGTGTATGAATTTGAAATATGAAATATTATGAAGACGAGAAATCTTATTTGCCTGATAGTATTATCTTTATTCGGCGTGTTTGGTTATTCGCAAAATAACGAGCCGATTAAAACCCTTATCGTTACGGGCCAGAATAATCACGTGTGGCGGGTTAGCCATGTGGCCATTAAACAGATCCTTGAAAATTCCGGCCTTTTCACGGCAGATATAGCACAGTCTCCCGCAAAAGGAGAAGACATGAGCGGCTTTAAGCCGGATTTTGCCGCATATCAGTTAGTCGTTCTTGATTACAACGGCGACCGCTGGCCGGAGGAAACGGATAAAGCATTTCTGAACTATGTTCAAAGCGGCGGTGGCGTTGTAGTTTATCATGCTGCCGATAATGCATTCCGAAAATGGAAGGAATTTAATGAAATATTGGGTTTCGGCGGCTGGGAAGGACGTAATGAGACCGACGGGCCTTATATTTATTTGAAAGACGGCGAGCTTGTATACGATAACTCTCCCGGACCGGGAGGTTCGCATGGCGCACAGCATGAATTTGTGCTCAATGGCGGGAATATGGAGCATCCCGTCACGAAAGGACTACCGGCTAAATGGCGTCACGCGCAGGATGAACTGTATGACCGCATGCGTGGTCCCGGAAAGGTGAAAGATGTGCTGTATTGGGCCTATTCATCGCCGGATGCAAAAGGCTCCGGTCGTAATGAACTTCTAATTTTTACGGTCGATTACGGGAATGCGCGTATATTCCATACAGCATTGGGACATGCGGGTAATACGCTGGAAAATAATACGGCCATGCAATGCACCGGTTTTCAGGTAACGCTTCTCCGCGGTGCGGAATGGGCTGCAACCGGTAAAGTTACACAGCCGGTTCCCGCAGATTTCCCCACGGAAACCCAAATCTCGTTACGTGTGAATTATAAATGATTTTAAAATATAAATCATCGGTAAAATATAATTTTTAACCCTTTCAATTCTCAACTGAAATTATGAGAAATATAATCCTGCCGTCCGTATTGTCTGCACTTTTTTGCAGCCTGTTTGTTTCGTGCGGAAACAAAAAAGAAATAACCTGGGTCGCGTCTACGCCTGAAATTTCATGGCAAACGCAGGAAAGCAGCGTTATCAAGTGGGAAAAAGGCGATGCGGAAACAATCGTCGAAACAGATAACACGTTGCAGACAATAGACGGTTTCGGCGCCTGTTTCAATGAGTTGGGATGGATGTCTTTGAGCTTGTTGCCGGACGAAGACCGTTTGTCGGTGATGAAAGAACTGTTCGCGCCCGGCTACGGTGCAAATTTCACGATCTGCCGGATGCCTCTGGGTGCGAATGATTTTTCTCGCAACTGGTATTCTTACAACGAGACAGACGGCGATTTCGAGATGAAAAATTTCTCCATCGCCAATGATTACGAGACGTTAATCCCGTTTATCCGGGGAGCGCAGGCGTATCATCCTTCTTTGCGTATGTGGGCGTCTCCGTGGTCTCCTCCTGCCTGGATGAAATATAATAAGCATTATGCCTGTGCCGTCCCGGGCGACAATCTGGCGGAACAATACCGCAATGATCTGACTGCCGACCGGCAGGGAACGGAAGGAACGAATATGTTTATACAGGAAGATGAGTATTTTAAAGCGTATGCCCTCTATTTTAAAAAATTTGTAGAAGCATACAAGCGAGAAGGAATCAACATATTCATGGTAATGCCGCAAAACGAATTTAATTCGTGCCAGATATTTCCGAGTTGTACGTGGACGGCTGCCGGTATCAACAAATTTGTAGGGGAATACCTGGGGCCTGAAATGAAAAATATTGGCGTAGAACTTGTTTTCGGAACAATGGAAAGAGCCAATACCTTGCTGACGGATACGCTGCTTAAAGATAAATTAAGCAGCCGGTATATTCAGGGCGTCGGTTTTCAGTGGGCGGGAAAAGGCGCTATCGGTAAAGTTCATGCCGATTATCCGGATTTGAAACTTTATCAGACGGAGCAGGAATGTGGAAACGGTAAAAACGACTGGCAATATTGCTGTTATGCATGGGATTTGATGAAGCATTATCTGACGGAAGGAACGAGCGTGTATACATATTGGAATATATCGCTGGAAAAAGGAGGTATAAGTCGTTGGGGCTGGAGCCAAAATTCGCTGGTAACGGTCGATCCCGAAACGAAAACTTATAGGTATAACTATGAATATTACCTGATGAAGCACTTTAGCCATTATATCCTTCCCGGAGCAAAACGGATAGTCGTCTCGGGAGAATCGGATGATGTGCTAGCATTCAAAAATGAAGACGGCCGTGTGGTGATCGTTTTATATAACCGTAAAGACGAAGAAACAACCAGGCGGATAAAAATAAACGAGGATGTTCTTTCCGTTACATTAAAACCACAGTCATTCAATACAATAACGATATAACATTTTGATTATGGTTTTGTCTGTGACATCGCGTTTCTACAATGACGGACGCCTTTCTACATCTGTTTTCATTTTATAAAGATCATATTTTTTCTCCTTCATTGCCGACTTTTTATAAGAGCATACTTTTTATATCACCATCATTGTCATTTCGTTTGGGAAAAAAGCGATAAACGAACAATAATTGTTTTTTTCTTTTTGGTGTTTGGAATATTTGTTTTATCTTTGCCCCTGTTGATTAAAATAAAAAATGGTGAGAGAGTATTTATTCATAGGAGCA
>JAISEJ010000037.1 GCA_031264155.1 Tannerella sp.
TGCGCATACTCATTCTTACACTCCTAACGTCCTTTTCAATTCATCAACCTGCGTGTCCCACAGACTTATGGCGTCCATCTTCTCCGACGGCTCGGCGAAATCCGTAATCTCGAGCGCTACACCACCTGTCAGTTCGATTGTATGAAGACGAAACTCAAAATAAACGCTGTCATCGTCGGTTGCCCACTGATACCGCACACACACATCCGGCTTAAGGTATATAACCTTTGCTTTTTCCCGTACCTTATTCCACGAAAAGATGTACGTCTCGCCCTGTATATCAACATCGTCGGCAAACCAGGATGATAATCCCGGCGGCGTTGTCAGATGATTCCACAAACTCCGTTTGGAAACCTTGTCGAACACATATTCGATATGAAACTTCTCTTTTTTCATAATGCCGCGCAAGGTAGATATAAAAATTGACATTTCAAAAAGAAAATTTCATTTTCACTCTCAAGCCGCTGTTCGGCACCCCTTCATGATCGCGGTACGACAGCCTCCAGATATAGTCCAGGCGTATCAGTTTGAAGATATTTTCAACGCCCACACCGACCTCCATATAAGGCTTATCGCCCATCATATAAGTGTTTTTGGGAAACTCATACAGGCCTTCGCCGTTCACTGCCGGATTATTTTTATCGCTCAAGTCGCCGTACCAGCCGCGAAACGAGAATACCTCGCGAACCTGCAGTTTTTTTATCAGCGGCAAACGGTTAAAAAGCCACCCGTTCATGAAGTACGTCATTTCCCACGACGCGAAACGGTCGTTTATAAATTCCATCGGGTTCATCAGCGGGAACGTCTCCGCTTCGATACTGTACGACAAGTTCGCATTCGGGATATGAAGCAAGGGATAGGGCACGCGATTCCAGACTCTGCCGGCTTGCCCGTACAGGTCGACATACCCGAAGGGAGACATCCAGAAGCGTTTCCGCACGCCGAGTTCCGTGCGGTTGTAATTATGATCGGCGCCGAGGACGCCCTTACGCGCCGTAATATGACTTAGCGTGATGATCGGCGCGTCGAGCGTTATGGGATAACGATAATTGCGCGACTGATAGAACTTTTCATTCGGCGCCCAGCGCAGGCGGAACTCCAGCTGTGCCGAAGTATAATGGTCGGTCGGCGTCAGCATTCCGTCCTGCCCGATCAGGGAAAACGGGACATCGGGGGTAGCCCATTCGGTCAGGTGGCGGAGCATGACGCTGTAGCCCAGTCCCCTGTAATTCTCGCGATAGTAACTTAGTTCCGCTTTCTGCATATACGTGATCAGGTTGTTTTCGCGACGCTTGAGCATCATAAACATATTGTCGGCATTGGTATAGAGGTAATGCTGGCCGATCTGGTTTATATCGTACATATATTCCGCACGGACGTAATGAAACGGATATTCCTTGCGGAACGTTCTTTTCTTATTGAACGAATATTCCAGTATGGCATCCCCTTTCGGTCGATGGTCTTTCAGTCCGTAGGCCAGGTATCCGTCCATGAAAAGCTGCCGGCTGAAATTGACCGTCGTCGTGCCGCCCAGCCGGAGCCTCGCCCCTTCCAGCGCATTCCCGCTGATAAACGTATTGGCCGGCCCGAACTCGAACATGCTGTTCGTTTCGGAGGTCTGGATATAACCGTTGACAAGGATATTGATCGCTTTTTCCGACCAGTAAAAGAACGGCACTTCACGCAACTGTGTCATCATCTTTTCCACGGACGTCTTCTGAATCTCTTCCGCTCCTTCGCGGGCTTCGTTCCAGAACTCGTCCGTCTGGCGGCGCGCCCCCTCCGATTCCATAACCGGCGCTTTTTCTTCAAACACGGCCACATCCTGAGGTTTTTCGAACGAATGGTTACGGTGCAATGCTACACGACGCGCATAAGAGCCTTTCATCTTCCGGTTGAGCCGGAATATCAGAGCAATGTCGTTTTTCGTCAGAATCCTCGTGCCGTCGTCCGTCCGTACATATTCCTGTTCGATAGACATCTCGCCGATGAAGTTAAGATTGATATCGCGGGGAGTATTCAGTTTTATCTTTTTGACAAAAAACGTGGAATCAAGCGTCACGTACAGATGGCCGACAAAGCCGAACGATTCCGAGTTGAAAGGCGCAAAACCGAGATCCATGCACGGCGCATCGTCAATCAGGACGGTATCCAGCAGGTAATATTTGTAGTAATCGGGGCCGATTGAAGAGAGCGGGCTGACAAACCGCTTCAGGAAAAGGGGAATATTATCGCGGAAGATGTCAACATCCTGAAACGCCTCATCAATAAACTGCTTCACGCCGTCCTCCGATATGATTTCGATGATGCCGGCGCGCTTTGTCCCTCCGACGACGGTACGTTCCGCACGCGGCGATTTGCGATAATAGTAATCTTCTATGATTTCTTCATTGTACAGCGGCAGAATCGTCCGGCCCCTGATGGACGTCGAATCTACGTAGTCAAATATAAATTCAACCTGTTTATACATCCAGTTCCGGCGGGCTTTTTCCACGTCGAAGTCGTCGAATGCAAACGTTCGCTGTTCATAGGTGTTATAGCTGAAATAGTCGTGGTCGTACGGGTCATTCAGGTTTCGCCGCGCGATGACGTTCCGGGCAAAAGCTACCGCTGGGTTATCCTTTTTGGAGTACCGTTCTTTTCCGGGACGTACCGTGATTTCCGTTAGCTCATACGTCGACGGCTTCAGCAGTATATCGACCTTGTTGTATCCTTTCCGGAGGGTCGTAAGGCTCGTTTCATATCCGACGTACGAAACCGACAGCGTCAGGCTGTCCGAGGTTGTCCGCATTGAGAAATATCCGTTTTTGTCCGTAGCCGAGCCTTTCGTTGTCCCGCGCAGGGACACGGTCACGTACGGCAACGCCTCCCTTGTCTCGGAATCTTTAACGTATCCTTCTACCTGTATGGTTTGTTGAGCAGATGCTTCTTCCAATGTCAAAAACGCAAAGAAAAACAACATACCGCATATTATCCATTGTTTCATTTCCGACTTGTTTATATTAGCGATAAACGTCGCAAAGGTCGGTTTTATTTTTCATTTGACAAAAAAGAATGTATATTTGCGCGACTAAATAATAGAATAAGAACAGAAAAAACAACTAAAATACCAATTTGATATGAAACCAGCATTATTTGTGCTTGCTGCCGGAATGGGCAGCCGCTATGGAGGATTAAAGCAGTTAGACGGCCTGGGGCCGAACGGCGAAACAATCATGGATTATTCCGTTTTCGACGCGATACGGGGCGGATTCGGCAAAGTCGTTTTCGTCATACGAAAGGATTTTGAGGATGATTTCCGGGCAAAGATTCTCAGTAAGTATGAAAATCATATTCCCGTCGAGACCGTTTTCCAGTCGCCGGACAGTCTGCCGGAAGGCTTCACCCGTCCCGAGGGACGCACCAAGCCGTGGGGTACGAACCATGCCGTGCTGATGGGCAAGGGCGTGATACGCGAACCTTTTGCCGTCATCAATGCCGACGATTTCTACGGACGCGACAGTTTTGAGACGCTCGGCCGGGAACTTGCCGGCGCGGAAGGGAAGACGAACGATTACTGCATGGTCGGTTTCCGCGTCGGCAACACGCTTAGCGAGAGTGGCTCCGTGGCGCGTGGCGTGTGCGGCACGAACGCCGACGGCTACCTGACGACTGTTGTCGAACGCACCGCCATCGAACGCATCGACGGAGAGATCTGCTTCGTTGATGAAAACGGCCGGAAAGTAGTCCTGAACGAGAACACGCCCGTGTCAATGAACATGTGGGGCTTCACCCCGGACTACTTCGATTATTCCGAAGAATATTTCAAGGATTTCCTGCGTAAAAACATCGACAACCTCAAAAGCGAATATTTCATCCCGCTGATGGTAAACGAGCTTGTAACAAAAAACATCGCCCGTGTAAAAGTGCTCGACACTACATCCAAATGGTTTGGCGTGACCTACATCGCCGACCGCCAGGGCGTCGTAGACAAAATCCGTGCGCTGATTGACGCCGGGGAATACCCGGACAGGCTGTTCTGAGAATATCCGCATGATAGCAAAGCAGGGGAGATAAATCTCCTCTGCTTTATCTTGTTCACCTGAAATGAACATAAAATCTACCTTTTCCCGGATCGGGAGCAAATTTCCCGAAAAAAAATAATACCGTGCAGCGTTTTTGATAAAAGTCGCATCATTATAGCAGCAACGTACGTGATAACAATGGATGAAAAACAACTGATTAATGGTTGTATTGATGGTGACCGCAAAGCCCAAAGGGCTTTATATGACAAGTATTCCCGTAAGATGATGGGGGTATGTCTTCGATATGTTAAAGATATGGAGGACGCCCGCGATCTGATGCAGGAAGGCTTTATTAAACTGTTTACGCATATCCGTGATTATACGGGCGAAGGCTCGATTGACGGTTGGGTACGAAAAATTTTTATTAATTGTGCACTGGAGCGTCTGCGTCATCGTGACGTGCTGAGGGATGCAGGCGATATAAATGATATGAACTATACGGAAATACCGGACGAAACGTTTGTTTCCGATATATCATCCGAAGAACTGATGGAATATGTTAAGTCTTTGCCCGATGGCTTTCGTATGGTATTTAATATGTACGCTATCGAAGGATATTCTCATAAAGAAATAGGCGAGATACTTAATATATCGGAAAGCACATCGCGTTCGCAATATATGCGTGCACGCAAATGGCTTCGGAAAAAGATTCTCGAAAATTAATTTATTATCAGGATGGAATAAATGGAAGAAGAAAAAGAAAAATGGGAAAAAATAATACGTTCGAAATTGTATGATTTTGAAGCGGATGTAAATCCGGATGACTGGGGTGCTATATCCGGGAAGTTGGCGGGAGGAGGTAAATCCGTCGCGCTGGCTTCGTATCGCAGATATGGCTATATCGCAGCGGCGGCAATTGCGGTATTACTGATAGTCGGAGGTTTATATTTTTATCCGCGTCATGATAATTATTCGGATACAATCGCCGGTGCGGTTGATCCGGTTGTCATTGATACGGTTGTTGAAAAGCCTGTTGGCAATATGGCTGAAAAATTTGCCGACAATTCGTTAACGGCTTCGCTTGCACGTCCGGGAAAGGCGCCTGTGATAAAGGACGATATGATAAAGGCAGACGAGCCTCCTGTCCGGTTGAAACCGCTAAAGATTAATGAAGCGGATTCCCTTATTATGGGAATAAAAGATTTGCTGGTTGAAAACCTGAATAATAAGAAAAAATACGTGCCGGAAAATGGACGTATAAAACTTGAAATAACTCCACATAAAGAACGGCTTATTGCGGATGCTTCCGCCGGGACGAAGCGCCGCCGCTGGGGATTTGGCATGGGCGGCGGCAGTTATGGCATGAACTCGAGTTCGAGCAACGCGGTTTCGAGTCCGAGTTCTATGCTCCGGTCGACCGACGAATACCTGTATAATAAACCTGAAGCCATGAAATTAAGGAACGGCTCGCAGTGGCCGGCTGTTGCAATCTCTAATGAAAACGACGTTACGACACGCGCTTATGAACCTCCTTCCGGCAATGTTGAACATAAAACGCCCATATCCGCAGGTTTCGGCGTCGGTTATTACCTGAATGACCGCTGGTCGTTGCAAAGCGGCCTCACGTATACGTTCTTGCGTTCGGAATGGAATTTTGATAATGTCGCAGACGGTTTGACGGAACACAAGCAATATCTTCATTTCATAGGCATTCCGCTATCGTTATCCTGCAAGATTGCAGAATGGAATCGCTTTCAGCTATATGCATCTGCAGGTGGCATGTATGAATTTAACGTAGCGGGAAAATATACGGAAACGATATTTCCCGAAAACCTGCCGATATCAAAAAGTAAAAATCTTCACATGAAGGAGCCTCTGTGGTCGGTGAATGTGCGTGGCGGAATCAATTATCCGTTATGGCGGTTCATTAATGTATATGCCGAAGCGGGCGCTTCTTATTACTTTGATAATAAAAGCGAGATAGAAACGATTAGGTCGGATAAACCTTTTAATGTATCTTTGCAGGCCGGAGTGCGGTTTGGATTTTGATAGTATGTTTAATTTTATAATAATAAAGAAAATGAAGAAATTTAATTTGTTTTTAGTCGTTGCACTGTTTTGTGCGACAGGGTTGACCTCATGCCTGGAAGGTGAAAATAAAAGTCAGGGTTATGACCTTGGAGTTCTGGATTACAGTTTTACTGCTCCTGTAATGAAAACTTTTTCTTATGCTTTTTACGGTCCCGAGCTGGTATCGCTGATGGCTCAGGGAACGCTTGAGTTAGGCGGCTGTTATTATTTTCAGTATACGATTGATTATGATTTGCCGGAAAATTCGGAGGAAATGGTAAAGCTGAACGGATATTATACGGTATCTATCGTACCTCTTGCCGAAGCGCAGAGATTTTATCCGAATTCTTATCTTACGGATACATTGACGCTTCTGACGAATGAACTGCCCGTCGCTGATATATTATTGTCTGAGGGCGGCCTGTTCGGATATGCGGAGAACTATCTGTTTGTTACCCACTCTGTCAATCATGAAAAAGACTTGGATGTTCAATGGGATATGTCGTATGAAGACAATGACAATGTAATGACGGAGGAAAACGGCAAACGCCAATATAATTTGTTTGTCCGTGCGACTTCGAAAACAGCCAGGGACGAAAGTAAGGCAGCGATGGAATATTCGCATTTTAATGCGTATTACCTGAGAGATTTTCTTGAATCCGCTGCCCGAACGGAAAAGGAACGGTTAGGTTCGAGTTATAATAACACATCTTCCACTTTTACCGTGAAATTTAATTATGTATCCGGGATAAACGAGGATTCCGAAATTACATGGCAAAGTAAAAGCGTGGACATATTCATTTCAATGCTTATACAGGAATAATAACGGGAGTTGTTGAAACGGGAAACGTTCCGTATCGGTGGGAAAAAACCGGTGCGGAACGTTTTTTGCGTTTGGCATGGATAATAAATTCTTTCTGCGGGATGCTGTTCAAATTTCAAATGGTCGCTCCGGTCGGAATTGGAATCAGATTCCCTCCGTCATCAATGAAGACGGTCGCAATCCGGTCCGCAGCAAGGCGAATCGTGGTTCCTGCATTTTCAGGACATGGAAGCATAGTTTAATTTAGCGACGGATAGAGCCGTTTTTGAAGGCGTTAAATAAAAAATCTGCGCGCAAACTTTGTATTTACAGTATAAATGTTGTAATTTTGTCAGGCGAACTGAAATAATAGCAGTTGATAAGTATGGCAAATAATGATATACAGCAGATAAAACGACGCTTCGGCATTATCGGCAATAATACGGAGTTGAACCGTGCCGTTGACGTGGCATTACAGGTAGCTCCTACGGACTTGTCGGTATTAATAACGGGCGAAAGTGGGGTAGGCAAGGAAGTTTTCCCGCAGATTGTGCATCAGAACAGTCCGCGCAAACATGCTCAATATATAGCCGTGAACTGTGGCGCCATACCCGAAGGGACGATAGTTTCGGAACTGTTCGGTCACGAAAAGGGATCTTTTACCGACGCCAAAGATTTGCGGAAAGGTTATTTTGAAGTTGCTGACGGAGGGACGATCTTCCTCGATGAAGTGGGAGAACTGCCGTTGCAGGCACAAGTGCATCTTTTGCGCGTGCTCGAATCGAGAGACTTTATGAAAGTCGGTTCCTCGAAAGGCCAGAAGACGAATGTTCGCATAGTAGCCGCTACAAATGTCAATCTGACCGAGGCCATATCGCATCATAAATTCCGCGAAGACCTCTATTACCGGTTAAATACGGTACCCATACGCATTCCTCCCCTGAGGGAGCGCCCTGAAGACATTGCGTTGCTTTTTCGTAAGTTTGCAAGCGACATTGCGGATAAATACCAGATGCCGGCTATCCACCTTGATGACGAGGCGCGCCAGTTACTGCTTTCGTACCGTTGGCCGGGAAATGTGCGCGAACTTAAAAATGTTGTAGAAGGAATCTCAATCGTAGAAAAAGACCGTGAGATTACGGCAGATGTACTGAAGATGCATCTTCCTAATATTTCGATAGAAAAATTCCCCGTACTGGCGCATTATAATGATGATAAGAAAGTCTTCAACAGCGAACGGGAAATACTTTACCAGGTACTGTTTGATATGAAAAAAGACGTCAACGAGCTGAAGAAGCTGGTACACGACATTATGAACGGCAGCGTTCAGATGGCATCGGTTGACGATAATGTATATGCTCCGGCGGCGCCTGTGACGCCGATACGTCAAACGCCCATACAGGACGCCGAGACGGTAGAGGAGACCCTTTCATTGGAGGATGTAGAGAAGGAGATGATATGCAAAGCTTTGGAAAGGCACAACGGGCGCCGTAAGAATGCAGCGTCGGACTTGCACATATCGGAACGCACGTTATATCGAAAGATAAAAGAATATGGACTGGAGTAGAAGTATGTTGAAAATTAACTGTTTTATATTGGTACTGTTTGCCGGATGGATCGTTTCATCCTGTTCTATTTCTTATTCTTTCAGCGGTTCTTCGATAGATTATGCGAAAGTCAGTTCCATTTCCATAAAGGATTTTCCGAATATGGCTCCGCTGATTTATGCCCCGTTATCGCAGAAATTTACGGAGGCGCTGAAAGACAAGTATACCCGTCAGACAAAATTGCAGATTACTCGCGAAGGCGGGGATCTTGATTTGGAGGGTGAGATTACAAATTATTCGCTTACGCCGCAGGCTGTGAAGGAAGATGCTTATGCATCACAGACTCGCCTGACGATTGCTGTCCGGGTGAGGTATACCAACCGGACAAATCCGGACGAAGATTTCGAACAGACATTCTCGGCCTATCAGGAGTTTGGTAATGAAAATACGATTGATATGGTACAGGATCAGTTATGCGAGTTGATTATATCGGAGATTGTAGACCAGGTTTATAACGGAACAGTAGCTAATTGGTAAATTATGACAAGCGCAGAGATGTATCAATGGATGGCAAATCCGTCTTTACTTACGAAATCATCCTTGTTTGAACTGAAGCAAATGGTGGATGAGTTCCCGTATTTTCATGCGGTAAGGATGCTTTATCTGAAAAATCTCGCGGTACTCGACGATGTGCGTCTGGGCAAAGAACTGAAACGGATGGCCGTTTATATTCCCGACCGTATGCGGCTCTTCATGCTTATTGAAGGCAAAAAGAATAATAAGGAACACCGTCCGCCCGCCGGTCAAAAGGATAAAACGGATGACACCATAAAACTTATAGATGAATTACTGTCGAAGAAAATATCACCGGCGCCTCCGCCTGCCGCCGCATCGGATTATGTAAACTGGCTGGAGGTAAATGCCGACGACTTGCAGCCGGAAGAAGGCTCGGAAAACCGCTTGAAACATCAGGAACTGATTGACGCCTTCATAGAAAATGAAAATAAACAGCACAGGTCGCGTCTGAGGCCTGTCGATGCAACAAACGAAGAAAATGAAAACGCAAGCCAGCCGGAACCATTTGAAAAAGCATCCCTTGATGACTCATATTTTACTGAAACTCTGGCACGTGTATATATAAATCAGAAGCGATATGACAAAGCTTTGGAAATTATTCGCGTATTAAGTTTGAAATATCCGGAAAAAAACGTTTACTTTGCAGACCAAATTAGGTATTTGGAAAAAATTATTAACATAAAAAAATAGAGAAATGTACGTTTTTATTTCAATTTTGATTCTTATCTGTTCCGTTTTATTAGTATTGATTGTATTGGTACAAAATTCCAAGGGAGGAGGACTGGCTGCCGGATTCTCTTCTTCAAATCAGGTTTTAGGCGTTCGCAAGACGACTGATTTTCTTGAAAAAGCAACGTGGACACTGGCCGGACTGCTTGTCGTTTTCTGCGTAAGCATCACCGCCTTCATCCCGGAAAAGACAGCCGTATCGGACAATTCGGATGTCATTGAAAATGTAAGTGCACCGGTCAATACGTCTACTCCTGACTTTGGAACAGCACAACCGGAAGCCGAACCTTCGGGTGCGGTAACTCCTTCACAGGCGCTTCCCGTACAGGAAACACCGGCTACGGAAGAATAAATATTTTCACCGGAATTAAAGAGGTGGCAGAAATGACTATAAATTAGTTATTTCTGCTGCCTCTTTTGTGGAATACGCTAAAAAATAAGATTTTGTACTCTAAAAGCAATGCTTTTGTACATAAACGGTACGAATTGGTTAAATATAGATATTAAAATAACTGGCATTTCTATAAACCCTATATCTTTGCGCCATAAACGTAATACTTCTTCATATTATTAGTTCTTTTAAGGTAAAAGGGTTATTGGTTAAAGTGGAAAATCCCGAACGCGAAGTCCGGGATTTTTTGTGTATAATTCAAAAATCGGTAAATCCAACCATGACGAGTTAACATGCGTGAGAGGTGCCCGCTATACTCTGCGCGAGCTAAAACTGTGAAGTGGAACGATATTTTCAAAAAAAATTATCCGGTTGTACACAATTGAATTATTTCATGTACATTTGTTGCCATAAAAAAATAAAGATATGAACGAAACAAGATTAAATCCACTGAATGACTTCCTGTTCATGAGATATATGGGCCAGGAAGGAGACGAGGAACAACTGCTGGCGTTCCTGAATGTTGTGTTACACGATACCGATAATAACGAACTTGCGTCGGTAAAAATACTTGAAACCAAACTGTCGACGGACATCCCCGACAGCAAGATCACCGGCATGATGGGTATAAGGGCAAAGAGGAACGACGGCTCAAAGGTATATATAGAAGTACAGCTCTGCACGACCGGCAACATGGACAAACGCAGCCTGTACTACTGGTGCCTTGCGTATGAAAAAAGTATGCAATACGATAATAACCGTATAAACCCGTCTTGCGTGATAACCATCAACATTAATGACGAAGAAGAGCTTTCGACAAAAAAGGTTCATACATGTTTCCATTTCAGGGAAGACAACAACACGAATTTCATACTCACGGACATAATGGAAATGCATTTCATAGACATGGTCAAGTTCCGCAGTCTGAAGGAAAAAGATATAGAACATAACCGGCTTCACCGCTGGCTGACCTTTTTCGATAAAAACGCAGACTGCGAAACAATACAAAAAGTAATCGAAATGGATGCGTCAATAGGGAAAGCGAATAAAAAATTCATGTCCATTGTGCAGGACAGCGAGACGTAACCGGTAACATTATATTGAAAGCTGACGGGGATCGCCATCTAAAATTTTTCTTGTCAAATCGCCGGAAAATCCGTTTTCGTTTTGTATTACTCCCGACTTCGATTATCTTTGCATGCTTATTTAAAAATAAAAGATTACAGGATGAGAAATACGCCCGTTAATTATCAGGTTGCTAAGAGAGTTATAGAAAGTTATGGACTGAACGACTTCGGTAAAGCTACGATTCGTGAAGTTGTTGCAATATCCGGTCAGTTGGAAAAAGAATCGGGTACGGAATTTATCCACATGGAAATGGGAGTCCCGGGATTGAAACCGGCCCGGGTGGGCGTCGATGCCGAGATAAAAGCGCTGCAAAACGGTATTGCCGCCATTTATCCGAATATCAACGGACTGCAGGATCTGAAAAACGAAGCATCCCGCTTTATAAAAGCTTTTATTAATACCGGTATATCTCCCGAACATTGCGTGCCGGTGACAGGTTCCATGCAGGGCACTTATGCCTCCTTCCTGACTTGCGGACAATGTGACGCGAAAAAAGACGTAATCCTGTTCATCGACCCCGGCTTCCCCGTACAAAAACAGCAAATAACGGTGATGGGCTATAAATATGTATCGTTCGACGTATATGAATACCGCGGAGAAAAACTGCGCGGCGTGCTCGAAGAATATTTGTCCGAAGGTAATATCGCGGCGATGGTTTATTCGAATCCTAATAATCCCGCCTGGTTCTGCCTGACGGAGAGCGAACTGAAAACGATCGGCGAAGTCGCAACGAAATATGACACAATCGTAATCGAAGACCTCGCTTATTTTGCAATGGACTTCAGAAAAAATCTCGGGACGCCGTTTCAACCGCCTTATCAGCCAAGCGTATCCCATTATACCGATTATTACATACTTCAGATATCCGGTTCGAAAGCGTTCAGTTATGCAGGACAACGGATTGCAGTCACGGCGATATCCGACAAACTGTACGACCGCGTTTACAGCGGACTGACAAATCGCTACGGAGGCGGCACCTTCGGCACGGTATACATTCACCGCGTGCTTTACGCCTTGTCGTCAGGCACAAGCCATTCCGCCCAATATGCGCTGGCGGCAATGTTTAAAGCGGCGTCGGACGGCTCTTTTAACTTCGTGGATGAAATTAAAGAATACGGCAAACGCGCAGCCCGTTTAAAAGAGATCTTCGTGAAACACGGGTTTCATATTGTTTACGACCATGACCTGGACGTCCCCATCGCCGACGGATTCTACTTTACGATTTCATATCCCGGCATGACGGGCGGAGAACTGATGGAAGAATTGATATATTACGGCATCAGCGCCATATCACTCAGTACAACCGGCAGTCAACAGCAAGGCCTCCGCGCATGCACATCATTCATCAAGCCCAACCAGTATGATTTGCTTGACGAGCGACTGGCGCTGTTCAAAAAAAATAATCCGCAGGGAGAGAACGGGCAGTCAGGAGTTAAGTCTTCTACTGCAAGATGAAAAAAATGCAGTATTTAACATATAAAATATTTAATTGAACAACGATGAAACGCTATCTGTTATTTATCAGTGCGATATTCTTATTCCTGTTGGCGGGCATATCGCTTCATGCGCAGGAAAAGACTGCCTACAAAACCGAAAAAGACATTTTATACAGGAAAGGGGACAATCTTACGGATTACATGAAAGAACGTTGCAGGCTGGATGTATACTACCCGGAAAACAAAACGGATTTTACAACCATCGTCTGGTTTCACGACGGAGGACTGACGGGCGGAGGGAAATTTATTCCGGCACATTGGAAAGAGAAAGGATTTGCCGTAATAGCCGTCAATTATCGTTTGGCCCCCGAAGTAAAATGCCCGGCATACATTGAAGATGCGGCAGCAGCCGTGGATTGGGTTTTCCGGCACATTGGAAAATACGGCGGCTCGCAGGAGAAAATTGTCTTATCCGGCCATTCCGCAGGCGCTTATTTAGTCAGCATGATCGGACTGGACAAGCATTACTTAGCCGATTTAGGAATTGACGCAAACCGGATTGCCGCACTGATACCTCTTAGCGGATTTGCCATTACCCATAAAGAAATCCGGGAAGAACAGGACATCTCCGAACTTAAGCCGATTGTTGATAAGTTCGCACCGCTTTATCATGTCCGCGCGGATGCACCGCCTTTCTATCTCATCACCGGCGACAGGGAACTCGAAATGTTGGGAAGGTATGAAGAAAACGCTTACCTGTACCGCATGATGAAGCTGAACGGACATAAAAAAACGTATCTGTACGAACTGGACGGTTTTAATCACGGTGAAATGGCTGTTCCGGCAACCGAGTTAACGCTCTTGATTCTAAAACAGTTAGGACTGAACTGACACAAAAAGTATATCCCGCCTGGAAAGGTGGGATATACTGTTAACAAAACAATTGAATTACTAATGTTTACATCTGCAGATTCATTAAAAAGACGTTAGAAGAATATCATCTATATTTTTCTATAATCGATAAAGATACACTTCCTCTGTTTTCCGAATATGAATAAGATGTTTTTCCAAAAGTGTAATGTAAACTGGTTATCTTTCCGCTTTCTTTATTCTCTATGCTCCGATCTGCCTGATCTTTGTCTTTTTCAAAAGCGGCAAAAATTTCTTTATTCA
>JAISEJ010000042.1 GCA_031264155.1 Tannerella sp.
TCGTTAATATTCAAATTAACATTTTCAGCCCGGCTGTTTATTGTAAAAACAGACAGCAAGGCAATTGCAAGAGTAAAAACTTTTTTGTTCATAGAATTTAATTAGTTGAATGATTACTAAAAAATTAATTAGTTGAAATTATTCCAGTTTGTTAATATCTAAATTGATCGTTCCGTCAGCCTGATAAACATATTTCATTGTTACCGTGCCCGACGCTCCCCTGTCGCTTTTGAAATTCATCAGATGGATTTTCGCATAATTTCCTGTTGCCGTGCGGACGATGAATGTTTTTGCGGCATACGTCCAAAGCCCCGACATCATATCGGTCAGTACCGCCCAGTTTTTCGTTACCGGATTTACGCCGGTATAGGCATATCCTATTTTCCCTGACATCATCTGGCTCATATCATAAATGACCGAATCCGGCACGTCAATTATATAGCCTGTTTCAGGCGCTTCAAACACAGCATCGAAATCAAATTCGTCCTGGGTATATTCCATAATTCCTCCCGATCCGTCGCCGGAGACGCCGCTATTCGATTTTATATTCTGGCGGTGGAATGCCAAATCCCAATCGGTACGCTTCCCCCATTCTTCGTTTGCCGGCAGGTCCATCGCGTCGCAGGAACCGATTATTCCGCCTTCTTCAAATGAGAAGAAATACCATTGCGTATAATCACTGCAATCGTACATAAATACACCGTCCTGAGGCTCAAGGTATGAAAATAGATGGTCTTTATCCCATAACTGGTTTATATCGCAGGAAGAAAGAAGTAACAGGCACAGGATAAAAATCCCGCTTCCTGCCGTTGTTCTTGTCGTATTCTTGTTTTTATTCATTGTCTGAAACGTTTTTTTTCAATGTTCAACTCATCAGAATTTCATCCCGAGGCTTACGAAACAGGTTCTACCCGGATTGCCCGGGGCCGAATCATGATTGGTATAGTTCAATAAGTTATTAATCCCGAACTGGAAATTCCCCGCCAGGTTGTTGTGTATCGGAAATTGCTGATTGTAGACAACGTTTGTCACAAAATAATCGCCCGAACGGATTTCTTCTTCATTGCGGCTGAGCACGCGTGACGACATATAGCGCCCGGAAAGCAGCAAACTGTATGGCCAATAGGCGGCGGAAGAAAGAAACGGCAGCCTGGATTGTTTGAAAACCAGGTTGCAATTGGCATTGTGCTTGCTGTTGCCCGGCAATTGCCAGCCCGTAGCTTTATCAATGGCATGGGCAAACGAATACCCTCCCCTCAGACGGAAATATTTTAAGAAGCTCCATTGTACGGAAACATCCACACCGGTTATCTGTGCATCTTCCACATTCCGGTATATCAGTTCGGTGCGGTTCTGCAAAGCATTCCAGGATTGTTCGCTTACGATTTTATCCTGTATCGAATTGTCGTGGATGGTGACGGACGCATTTATATCCGTACTTATGTATTCCGCAGAGACGGCTTTATACCAGGATACTTCGGGAACAAGCCCGGGGTTTCCGATTACCCAGAACGGAACGTCACCGCCTATTGCATGCGGAAACTCCATATACATTTCCTTAATGGTAGGGGCTTTATATCCGTTACTGATATTGGCGCGGAAACGAAGTTTATCCAGTTTGTACATTAATGATATCTTAGGCGAAAGGTATCCGCCAAATTCGGAATGGTGCGTATAGCGTACGCCGGCCAAGGCCTCCAAGCCTGTTTCCGTTTTAAACTCACCCTGGCTGAAAAGATTCCGGTTATTCGCCTCACATTCTTTAGGGATGTTTCCGAATTGATTCTCACTGTACGTCTTTTCCCTGTTCAGTTCGGCGCCGCTTACCAACTGGATATTCCTGTTGGCATCCCATACATCCAGCAGGCGGAACGTAGCATATTGCGAACCATTGGCATAAACCGTTGAGTCGTTTGCCCGTTTATATACCTGGTTTCCCCTGTATGTATCGCTGTTGCCCGAAAAGGTGAGCGTATTCTTCCGCGAGAAACGGTAATTCAGTTTACCTCCGAATGTATAATTATTGTCGATACGGGTTTGGTATTTATGTAAGAACCAGGTTTCGTTGCGGTAATAGTTTCCTTTGAGTTCCATATCGAAATCATCATTGAATCTGTATTTCAGCGCTTCGCTGATGGTATAATCCGAATAGGGGCTCATGGAAAAATCGGAAGCAACGCCGGCCCTGCCGCTATCGTACCCGTCCGAGTTTTTGGCGGAAAGATTGGTTTTGGAAGAGAATCCGTTTGCTTTCAATCCGAATGACGCATCGCCCACCCAGGTGTTATAGTTCGAATACCGTACCCTTGCACTTCCCTGAAGCGGTTTGTCTACCTCCTTCGTTATGATATTGATAACGGCTCCGATGGCGTTGGACCCGTAGAGTACCGACGAAGCGCCGTTGATAACCTCTATCTGTTTAATATCAGACGTATTGAGGCGGGAAAAGTTTACATTTTCGGTTCGTTCGTTTACCAGCCGTTCGCCGTCAACCAGAATCAATATATATTTATTATCCAGCCCGGCAATATTGATATTGTCGCCCATCGTATTGGGTGTGAACATCACGCCGGGGACAAAATCTTCCAATGCCTCCAGCGCGGTGACGGCCCCGCTCTGTTCAATCTCGACGCCCGATATGACCTTTGTAAGTACAGGCGTGTCTTTCAACAGGCGTGCCGTACGGGTGCCGGTTACAACCACTTCGGCGGGTTTTCCATCGGTTGTGTGGATTTTTCCCTCTATCGTTTCGTTCGTTGTTTCTTGTGCATAACCTGAAACTGATACCAGCACAAACAGTACCCGGAAAATATATTTCATTCGCAATTTTATCGTTTGTTAAAAACAGCGTAAAGGTAGATGCAAAGCAAACGCAGGGCAATCCCTATATTTTGTGATTTTTAATGAAAAAATCACAATAAGTAGGTATGCCCGGCCCGGATGGGATACGTCTACCGGCGCCTGCGGTAACTAATATATCCGGTGATCAGTAGGATGAGGGACAGGGTTCCGGCAATAAATACAAATAAACCGGCGATGATATCCGGCAGGAACGTGTAGATGCGCCCCACATGAACTTCAAGCGCCAAATGCCAGAGAGACATGCGCGCTTGCCGGAATATGCCGGGCATGGGCGTGAATTGTTTCCCTTCTTCCCATA
>JAISEJ010000069.1 GCA_031264155.1 Tannerella sp.
TAAATTATGAACAGCAAAATCTTTAAACTTCGCGAATGGCGACTGTCCGACGCCGCCTCGCTTGCCGAAAATGCAAACAATATCCATATCTGGAACAATCTTCGCGATGCTTTGCCGCATCCGTACACGGAAGAAGACGGCAGACAGTTTATTACAATGGCAATGAACATGCCCAAGCCCGCAACGCTTATGACGATTGAAGTTGACGGAAAAGCGGTCGGCAGTATTGGTATCACACGGCATACAGACGTAGAGCGCATTACTGCCGAGCTGGGTTACTTCATCGGCGAGAACTGTTGGAATCGGGGCGTCATGACCGAAGCCGTCAGGGAAATGGTTTCCTATGCCTTCCTTCATTTTCCCGAATTAAAAAAGATTTACGCCACGCCTTTCGGTTTCAATATCGCCTCGCAGCGGGTGTTGCAGAAAGCCGGGTTCGAGTGCGAAGGCATCCTGAAACAGGCGGCGATAAAAAACGGGAAAGTGATTGATTTGCATTATTACAGTATGCTTAAAAGCCAGTGGATTTCGAATGTGCATCACCGGTTTTTCCGTCAGGAGGACTTTCCGCTTTTGGAAGATTTGCTCTACGAAGCCATTTTTCAACCCGAAGGCGAGGAACCGCTTCCCCGCGACATTATCAAAAAGCCCGAAATAGACAATGCCATTCGTGATTTCGGAAAAAAACAGGGAGACTTTTGCATATTCGCCGAATTAAACGGAAAAACAGTCGGCGGCGCGTGGATGTGCATTTCGGACGACGAACCTAAAAGTTACGGCCACATTGACTCTGAAACGCCCGAATTAGTCATTGCCGTTTTCAAGGAATATCGTAATCTTGGGATAGGGCGAGGGTTAATGCATCACCTGATTGATTCGGCGTTTAAAAAGTATAAACAAATTTCACTGAGTGTGGATAAGCGGAATTATGCCGTCAAAATGTACAAAGAATTCGGCTTTGAAATTGTGAAAGAAAACGAACAGGACTATGTCATGGTGTTGAAAAGAAAAAGATAATAAATCAACCGGAGTTCTCCGGGCCGGGAGGTTCAACCAAAGTAAGCATACTAAAAAAGCCGGAATTTCGCTCATTACGAAATTCCGGCTTTTCTTTATCGAATAAAAACCTGCTCTTATTCGTCTGTCTTTGCCGCCGAAGGAGATGATGCATAGTGCCTGTTTAAAAATTCAATTACCTCCCCGGTAATATCATACGTATTGTCGGCATACAGGATATTATCATTCATTTTTCCATAAACGATCTGATATCCTTTGCTCTTGTTAAATTCCTGCAACTGCAATATGATCGTCTTGCGCAACTCCTTATTCATACGCAACTGTTCCTCGCCCAATTCTTGCGACATCTGCGCCTGCAGTTCCTGCAAATCCTGATCTTTTTTCATCAGGCGCTGTTGCTCGGCCTCAAGCCTTTCGGTCGACAAAAACGAGCCGGTATCGACTTTACGCTGAAAATCGGTCACCTCCGTCTGCAATTTGCGGAGTTTCTCCGTCAGACTCGCACGCGAATTTTCATATTTCTTTGTAATCTGCTCATTCAGGTCAATCGAATAAATATAGTTCGACATAAGCGAATCAACATCAATAAAAGCAATCGGCATCGGATCTCCCGCTGCAAAGTTGCCGCTTGTCACGGCCACATTCGCTGTCGTCGATTTCTTATTACCCGAAAACTGTAAAACAAACAAAAAAATTACGGCAACAGCAAGTACCGCTTCAATTACATAATGTATCTTTTCCTTCATATTCGTTATAAATTAATTTTCAAACATCCCTCTCCAAACGTTCGAAAAGATTCATCCGAAGTCCAGCCTCAAAATCTTGTGTCCGGACGCATTTGATTCCTTTCTCCCTCAATGCCGGATTTCCTTCCACATGCGTATTGGGAAACCGTCCATTCTTCTTAATTATCATCCTTATACATAACATAGCGCAACAAATAAGAAGAATTATCACACTTAAGACAACAACTTTAAACATTAGTTCTTATATTTGTGGACGCAAAGATAAGCGTTTAAATAGAATGTACGATAATTTTGAAGCGAATAATTTATTATTTTTCCGACAAAGCCTACGATTTTGTGCAAATTTAACAATTAACATCTTTAACTATAAAAATTAAGAAAGTATGAATATCAAAGATTTAGAACCAAAAGTGGTATGGGATTACTTCCATGAGATTACTCAGGTGCCTCGTCCATCCAAAAAAGAGAATAAAATTATAAAGTATATAGAGGATATCGCTGCTAAACATAAAATTGCAGTGGAAAAAGACCGGGCAGGAAATTTGCTGCTGTCCAAACCGGCAACAAAGGGATACGAAGACCGTCCGACCGTTATTCTGCAAGCCCACATGGACATGGTGTGCGAAAAAAACAGCTCCGTGCAACATGATTTCGACCATGACCCGATCAAAACCGCAGTAGACGGCGAATGGTTACGCGCCGAAGGCACAACGCTGGGCGCCGATAACGGGATCGGACTGGCGGCGGCGCTGGCCGTTATCACTTCCGGCGAGATAGAACACGGACCTCTCGAATGTTTGTTCACCGTCGATGAAGAGACGGGACTGACGGGAGCCAACGCCCTGGAAGACGGTTTTCTGACGGGAAGCATCCTGCTTAATTTAGACAGTGAAGACGAAGGGCAAATCTTTATTGGGTGTGCAGGCGGTAAAGGAACGGTTGCCACATTCGGCTACGAGGCGGCGCTCCCCCCTGCATCCGGACAATACTTCCGCATAACGGTAACCGGACTTAACGGTGGCCATTCGGGGGGCGATATTCATAAGGGACGCGGCAATGCGAACAAAATCCTTGTCCGCTTCCTGTACCGGTTGCAGAAAAAATATCCTTTTACGCTTGCAGCGATAGAAGGCGGCAACCTCCATAACGCGATACCTCGCGAAGCTTATGCGGTAATCGGCATATCCTCCGAAATTCGCGAGGACGTACGTATCATGCTAAACCATTTCGCCGCCGATATTGAAAACGAGCAGAAAGGCGTTGACCCGGACGTGCGCCTTATCATGGAATCGGCAGACACGCCTGAGACATGCCTGCCGGACACATTGAAAAAGACGCTCATCTATTCGTTGCTCGCCTGTCCGCATGGCGTTGTCAGCATGAGCCGCGACATAGCCGGCCTTGTCGAAACATCCACCAACCTCGCTTCGGTAAAAATGGCCGGCTCTACGAAAATCATAGTCGGGACAAGCCAGCGAAGTTCAACGGAATCGGAAAAAAATGCAGTTGCAGACCAGGTCGCGTCCGTATTCCTGCTTGCGGGAGCCGGCGTCGAACACGGCGAAGGTTATCCCGGCTGGAAACCGAATCCCGACTCAAAGATACTCAACACCGCACAGGAAAGTTACCGCAAACTGTTCGGCAAAGATGCTCTGATAACGGCTATACACGCCGGCTTGGAATGTGGGTTGTTCCTGGAAAAATATCCGAGTCTGGACATGATTTCTTTCGGCCCTACGCTACGCGATGTTCATTCGCCGGACGAACGCATCGAAATAAAAACGGTCGGACTGTGGTGGGCACACCTCCTCGATATCCTCCGGAACGTTTGATCTGCAACATACAACAGAAACACACAAAATGCGGAGAGTAAAAAGACAAACGATGAATCTCCCGGAAACAGGAATTATATTCATCCGTTCATTTTTCCTCCGGCAACTTTTCAATTCGTCGATCAGCGTGTTTAGTTCGCGGACAAAGGGCGGCTTTGGCGGCATATGCTTTTAAAATGCGTCGCAGAGGTATAAAAAGTTTTCGTATAACATCCGGAAAGTTTTCATTTTATTTTTTCCGGTGAAAATGACAATATGAACAGTTAAAGACAACTATTTTTACCGGGGCGAAAGATTTTATAATTTTGGGGTGACTTTCCAGCGGTGAGGGAATGGATTTCAAGGTCAATTTTAATCAGGGGTTGGATTGCCGTTTGGGTATCCATATCAGATGCCTTCCGACGTCAACCCTTAAGCCCCGGCGACATTGGGTACAGCCTTCAAATAAGAAGCGCAACATACAATAATTCGCATATACGTCCGTTTTATATTTGATTCATCAATTAGAATTTCCATGCAGAAAAATAGCTTCATAACATGGGCGGCCGGTTTGATAATAGCAATGTTGGCGGGATGTAATGATATGAATAATTATTCCGTGAGTCCCAATCACCGGCTTTCATTTTCAACGGATACCGTATCATTCGATACGGTATTCACGACGGTCGGCTCCACGACAAGCTATTTCATGATTTACAATAAAAACGAAGAAGCGCTGAAAATCGAAAAAATAGTATTGGCCGGCGGTTCGAGAAGCAATTTCAGGATAAATGTCGATGGACGCAGAGGCGATTTGTTCGGCGATATACCTGTCTGGAAAAAAGACAGCCTTTATGTAATGGTCGAAGTGACGGTCGACCCCAACGACGAAAATACCCCGTTCGTCATATACGATTCGATTGTGTTCGTCACAAACGGAATTGTCCAGTCTGTCCTGCTCGAGGCATACGGACAAAACGCACACATCCTGAGAGGAGGAAAGACATTTGCAAAAGACACGACGCTCACGGCGGAAAGACCTTACCTTGTTTATGACAGCATCATGATACCGGAAGGAGTAACTGTCAACGTCGAACAGGGCGCCTCTTTTTATATGCACAGCAAGGCTAAATGGATGATTGAAGGCACAATAAAAACGAATGGCACACAAGACAGTCCGGTCGTTTTTCGTGGTGACCGGCTCAATAATTACTCGTCCTTAATCTCTTACGATAACATACCCGCGCAGTGGAACGGATTGTTTTTCGGCGCATCAAGCTTTGATAACGAACTTAACTACACATTGATAAGAAACGGCATATCGGGACTTACGTTTGAAAAATCAACTCCCGACAGAAAAAAAATAACCATAAACAATTCACAGATAAAAAACATGGACGGCAACGTGCTATGGAGCGCAAATTGCCATATCGAAGCATTCAACACGGAGTTCGGCAATGCAGGCCGATATCTCGTCATGCTTGCGGGAGGAAAATACCGCTTCATCCACTGCACAATGGCAAACTATATGTCGGGTGCTCTGATAAGCAACGCCCCCGGCAGATTTGAAAAATGCCTTGTCCTATCAAATGTCATCCCCAACGAAGGAATCGACAGCGAAGAAACGCTTACGTTCCCATTGCAGCAGGCTTATTTCGATAACTGCATAATCGACGGTGATATGTTGGCCGACACAACCCTCCTGTATGGCGGCGAAATCCGGTTCCTGACCGACGAAAATTATATCAATGGCCACGACGAACAATTCAATTACCGTTTCAATCACTGCGTTGTCAAAACAAAAAAGACGGAAAACGGGCGTTTCATTGAGACCCTGTTTGCCGAAAGTCCGAATTACATAAAAAGCAACCGGAAAAATGAGAATGACGAATATGACTTTATATACGATTTTCGTCTGGATAAAGAATCCGTCGGCATCGGAAAAGCAGATCGAAGCGTATCGGAACAATATCCTGTCGACCGCTTGGGCGTTAACCGGCTTACAGGCGAAAACGGACCGTCAATAGGGGCTTATGAATATGTACCACAGGAGAAAGATGATGAAAATAAAAAATAAGCTATCCTTAAGAAAAACCACATTACTTATCGGCTGCTGCCTCCTGATCCTGTCGGAATACACAAACTCAACCGCCCAGTCACAAAAACGTGTAAGTGAAAATCAACAACCGAAAACTTCAGGCAAAAGTCCGACGGGGAACCGTACCGAAAACAACAACAAGGACAAAGACCGTGAAAGTGCGAAAGCAAACTGTCAGGATTTCCGCGTCATGTTTTATAACGTGGAAAACCTTTTCGACACATACGATGACCCGCATAAAAACGACAACGAATTTCTGCCTAATGGCGCCATGCACTGGACGCCAAGCCGCTACTATCGGCATTTACGCAAGACCGCGCAGGTAATAAGTGCAATCGGGGAATGGGGAACGCCAGCAATATGTGGCCTGTGTGAAGTCGAAAACGACTCCGTATTAGTGCATCTACTCAACCGTACGCCTTTGCAGGAACAACATTACAGCTATTGCATAACGACCGGAAACGACGCCCGCGGCATAAACAACGCATTGATTTATCAACGTGACAAATTCAGATACCTCGGACATTCATCGGAACGGATAAAATTCACGAACAAAAACAAACGTTCACGAGACATATTGCACGTGTGGGGAGAATTGATTAGCGGCGAAAGACTGGATATTTTCGTCTGCCACTTCCCGTCCCGTTTGGGAGGAGAAAAAGAATCGGAGCCGGACCGGGCGGACGCCGCCAAATGCCTTCGCAAACTATGCGATTCCATTTTTAAAATAAACGGCGACGCCAACATCATTGCCATGGGCGATTTCAACGATAACCCCTACGATAAAAGCATACAAACCCTGATAAAAGGATCCAAAGCCAAATACAATCTTATAAACCTGTTCGGCGACCCCGGCAAACTGAATTTCGGCGGCTCGCACAAGTTCCGGGGCGAATGGTCGCAACTCGACCAAATGATGATAAGCCCGAACTGGAATAAATACCTCCGGAAAGGAAGCCCCCAAATATTCGCCCGCAGTTTCCTGCTCTCCAAAAAAAATAGCCGTGGCGAACAAACCCCGCTACGCAAATACGCTGGCAGAATCTACAAAAACGGATACAGCGACCATCTGCCCATCGTCGCCGACTTTTCATTGCCTTTTCCCCGAAAATAATCATGAATAAAATGCCTGTTTCCGTCATTATAACATTGCCCGGAGCTTTCCATGCTGTTGCGTATTCAAGCCGCCGGTTTTTCCTGTTTCTCATTATAATGTTATTGGGAATTTTTCATACCCGCACTGCAGCACAGGTTTTATCGAACCCGTTCGACTTTCCGGTTCAATTATCGGGCGCTTTCTGCGACCTGCGCGCAGACCATTTTCATGCCGGCATCGACATACGGACAAAAGGCTCCGAAGGACATGCCCTGCACGCCGTACAAAAGGGGTATATATCGCGTGTATCGGTCAATTCACGGGGATATGGCCTTGCCGTTTATATCACACATCCCGACGACAGCGTCGTTACGGTTTACGGCCATCTGCAACGGTTCAATAGCCGTCTGACCGATTTGGTAAGGGAAAAACAATATGAAAAAGAAAGTTTTGCCGTCGATTTCAACCTGAATCCCGACGTTATGCCGGTCGGACAGGGAGAGGTAATCGGATACAGCGGTAACTCAGGCAGTTCGGGCGGGCCTCACCTGCACTTCGAAGTGCGCGATATGCGGACTAACGAATTCATTGATCCGCTTGTTTTTTACAAATCGCATGTGCCGGACACGCGCAAACCTTACGTCAGAGGCTTAATGGTATACCCTGTCGAAGGAAAAGGTATGGTAAACGGCAGTAACCGTAAACAGAATATCGAACTTAAACTCGATAAAAACGACAACCCTTCCATCGCCACAACGATCGAAGCATGGGGAGAAATCGGCCTGGGAATAAGAGCCGTCGACCGGATGGACGGAACCGGCTTTTCTTACGGCATAAAAGACATCCTGCAAACGGTAGACAGTGTGGAGACATACCGCAGTTATGCCGACCGCTTCTCGTCCGGGGAGTCAAAATACATCAACAGCTATACCGACTACGAGGAATGGTCGCGCAGCCGTGCGTTTTACATTAAGACATTCGTCGAACCCGGCTGTCATCTGCGGTTTGTGGCAAGCCGCAATTCCGGGAAAATAAATATCAGCGAAGAACGTATATACAATATAGTGATTACGCTGACCGACCTGTACGGCAACGTCTGTAACGTACCCATAAAAATAAAAGGAAGGAAGCAGGAAATAACGCCTCCAGACACAGCAGGCACAAAACTGATGAAATGGTACGATTACAATGCATTCGGTTCAAAAGGCATCAGCCTCACGATTCCGCGCAACAGCCTTTACAGCAGCATCTATATGCAATATAAAGCTTCGTATCCCGGCAACAGCGTTTTTTATTCAACCGTTCACACCCTGCACCGGTCGCCCGTACCGCTGCACGAAGCGGCACAGTTATCAATCTACATGGACCGTATACATGAACAGGCCGACACGAAGCGGTTTGGCATCGTCCTCATAAACGTCCTCACCGGAAAGTTTTCGTGGATTGGGGGCGCTTATCGCGACGGATGGATTGACGCCGAAATAAGCGAACTGGGAACTTATGCCGTCGCATGTGATACCGTCCCGCCTGTCATAACGCCTGTCGAACCGGACAAATGGCGCGAAAAGAAACAGGTTGGTTTTCGTATAACCGATGCTTTGAGCGGGATTTCCACATACAGGGGCGAAATAGACGGTAAATATGCGCTGTTTGAATTTGACGGTAAAAATGCAATGCTGTCATATCATTTTGACAGCAAACGGTTACAACCCGGCTATCATCAGCTAAAACTCGCTGTCACAGACGGATGTGGAAACAAATCCGAATACAGGCACGCCTTCACATGGTAAAATTATCCGGCCCGGATATAGGCGGTAAATATTTTTTTCATATCTTTGGGACGTTTTTTATTGAAACAGGTAATTTTATACATTGGAAAAAATGGAAAATGAGGAATTAATAGAAGAAGTAAGAAGAAAAGCACAGACCTGGTTAGGAAAAGATTATGACGAAGTAACTCGCAACCGGGTGCAGGCTATGCTGGACAATCCGGATCCGACCGACCTTATCGAGTCATTCTACAAAGATCTGGAATTTGGAACAGGCGGTTTACGCGGTATTATGGGAGCAGGCTCCAATCGCATCAACAAATATACTGTAGGCGCAGCAACCCAGGGATTATCAAACTACCTGAAAAAGGAATTTGCCGGCTTACCCGGGATAAAGGTTGTTATCGGACACGATTGCCGTAACAACAGTCGTGAATTTGCGGAAATATCCGCCGACATATTCTCTGCAAACGGAATAAAGGTTTATCTGTTCGAGGATCTGCGACCGACCCCCGAAATGTCATACGTCATACGCAAGCTAAACTGTCAGAGCGGCATCATACTGACCGCATCCCACAACCCGAAAGAATACAACGGATACAAAGCTTACTGGGATGACGGGGCGCAGATGATCGCTCCGCATGATAAAAACACGATTGCAGAAGTAAATAAGGTTCGCACCGCGGCCGATATAAAGTTTGGCGGCGATAAAAGCCTCATCGAAATTATCGGCAAAGACATTGAC
This sequence comes from Tannerella sp., assembly GCA_031264155.1. Classification (GTDB taxonomy): domain Bacteria; phylum Bacteroidota; class Bacteroidia; order Bacteroidales; family Tannerellaceae; genus Tannerella. Next base: position 9,283 of record JAISEJ010000069.1, read on the forward strand.
GACGCGTATATCGGCGACCTGAAAACCATTTCGCTGTCACCGGACGTCATATCCCGCCACAACAGCATGAAAATTGTCTACACTCCGATTCACGGCACGGGAGTAAACCTTATTCCCGCCGCACTGGAGCGTTTCGGATTCACAAACATCATTCATGTGCCGGAACAGGACGTCGTAAGCGGAGATTTTCCTACGGTAATATCGCCCAATCCGGAAGATCCTGCGGCCATGTCGATGGCTGTCGGCAAAGCCCGTGAAACGGATGCGGAGTTAGTGCTCGCCTCCGACCCCGATGCCGACCGGGTAGGCGCAGCCGTCAAAAACAGCGACGGCGAATGGATACTGCTGAACGGAAACCAGACAGCTATCCTGTTTGTTTACTACCTGATAACGCGCCGGAAAGAACTCGGGATGCTGAAAGGAAAAGAATATATCGTGAAGACAATCGTAACAACGGAAACCATACGCGCCATAGCGGAACGAAACGAAGTAGAATTCTACGACGTCTATACCGGCTTCAAATGGATTGCCGACGTTATGCGCAAAAACGAAGGAAAGAAAACCTACATCGGCGGCGGCGAAGAAAGCTACGGTTTCCTGTGCGAAGATTTTGTTCGCGACAAGGACGCCGTTTCGGCATGTTGCATCCTGGCCGAGATAGCCGCCTGGGCAAAGGACCGGGGACTGACTGTGTTCCAACTGCTGCAGCAGATTTATGCGGAATACGGATATTCGAAGGAGACGGGCATTTCCGTAGTTAAGAAAGGAAAAAGCGGAGCGGAAGAAATCGAAGCCATGATGAAAAATTTCCGCGAAAACCCGTTAAAAGAGATTGCAGATTCCAAAGTTACGATGACGTACGATTTTGCATCGCTGAAAGGACACAGTTTTGTGGACGGCGAAGACTTTTCGCTGAATATGTCCACAACGTCGAACGTGCTCCAGTATTATACGGAAGACAGCACAAAAGTATCCATACGTCCTTCGGGAACGGAACCCAAGATCAAGTTCTACATCGAAGTCCACGAACCCGTAAAATCCGCAGAAGACATACCCCGTGCGGAAAAAACGGCCTCCGAAAAAATAGAAAAGATAAAAGTATCGTTAGGCATATAATTCATTTCACTGCCGACCGGTTAAAAACTCGCTTTCTTATGATACATCCCCGGACGGGCGAATCCCGTCATCGAAAACCCATAATCTTATATAGCGCTACAGAAATCATATAACCGGCGGCAAAACTTGCGTGACTTCATTTTCATAACGATTGTGAATTCATTACGCGAGTATTTAATACCGACTGAAAAAAAGGCTTTATAACGACGGTAGAGACAGGGTATGCCCTATCTCTACGGGGAACACTGCAAATGCAATAAACCCGGAATGTCCGTTAGCGCATTGATTGATTCCTTTCCGGAAAAGGCGAGTACCCAACGGGTACTCGCCCCCTGCACGCTACGAGA
>JAISEJ010000139.1 GCA_031264155.1 Tannerella sp.
GTGGATACGATTCTATACTTCACGCGGCATGGATTTGTGTATTACCGGCATACTCCGGACAGGCTCAGGCTTGCTTCAGTCTGACCATGTTGTTGAAGCCGTTCCCCCATACATCGTGGGCGCAGGCGCCCATGCATCGTGAGTTAATAAGCACAAAGTCATACCGCGTGAAGTATAATACCGGAAGCGGATACGCTCCCAGCCTGCTACGAAATGCGCAACCAGTCCGGGGATATGCCGGGCTATTGCGTAACATGAGCTATTCATTTAAAATATCATCAATAACAGTACATTCTGTTTCGGAAAAGAGTGTATTTTCCAGCGCCCGGAGATTTTTATCTAACTGTTCGACCGAACTTGCTCCGATAATTACGGAACATACACTGTCATCTTTTAACAACCATGCAAGAGACATTTCGGCCAACGACTGATTGCGGGCGGAGGCTATCTCCGTAAGTTTTCTTATTTTCGTCAATATCTTTTCTGTCAGGTGTTCTTTTTTCAGAAATTTCCCTTTTGCCATTCTTGATGTTTCGGACACTTTGCCGTCCGAATATCTATCGGTTAACAGACCTTGCGCCAAAGGGGAAAAGGCAATAAACCCCGCCCCATTCTCTTTTGCCTGCTGCAATATCCCCTCATCCTCCGGTTCGCGTGAAAAAAGATTATATTTCCCCTGATATAAAAGACAGGGAACGTCCCTTTTCCGTAAATAATCGTAAGCAAACCGGGCTGCATCCTGCGGGTATTTGGAAATACCGGCATACAGCGCCTTTCCCTGTTTCACAACATCCGCTAATGCTTGCAGGGTTTCTTCCGGCGGAGTTGACGGATCATAACGATGTGAGTAAAAGATATCCACATAATCCAGATTCATCCTTTCCAAACTTGCATGAAGGCTGTTCATCAGATTCTTACGCGAGCCCCATTCGCCATAAGGCCCGGGCCACATCTCATGGCCGGCTTTTGTAGAAATAAACAGTTCGTCGCGATAAGGCATAAATGAATCTTTCATAACCTTACCAAACGTTTCCTCGGCCGAACCGTACGGCGGACCGTAGTTATTTGCCAGGTCAAAATGGATAATCCCCCGGTCAAATGCCGTATGAAGTATTTTTTTACTGTTGGAGAAAACGTCGTCTCCACCGAAATTATGCCACAAACCTAATGAAATCTCCGGTAATAAGATACCGCTTTTTCCCGCACGGCGATATTTCATGCCGCTATCATACCTTTTACTGTCCGCCCGATATTCTCTATACATATAAATAATGATTTTAATAATTTCTTCCATTCACGAAGCAAATACGGCAATGCGAAATTCCACGTTATCGACCGAGGTTCCGACAGCCGGTTTTCCCACGTCAAAAATACGGAAAAATTTATTTATAAAACAGACTGCGTAGCGTATTTTTCATTTTGCAGCATTTTTTATTTTGCATTCTTCTCTGATTACGTTATTTTTGCGGAAAAATATTCAAAAAAATAAATACTTATGAATAAGAACATTTGGTTATGCGCCGGATTATTTATGATTTTTACCGCGATGTCCGGACAAGACAAAAAAGGAGGTATTTCGCCCGAAATGCTTCAGGAGATAAAGCAGTCGTATAAAGCTACCACTGCCGACAGAGCGATTCAAAACGCCGTAACGCACAACGAAATAAACAAGCTGGCTATTAATTACCGGAACGAAAACGATTTCGATACCTATTTCTCGCACAAAGTAAACGGCAAAGGCATTACGAATCAGAAATCTTCCGGACGCTGCTGGCTGTTTACGGGTCTGAACGTCTTCCGTTCCGGAATTATAGCCGATTATAACCTGAAAGATTTTCAATTTTCGCACAATTACCCTTTTTTCTGGGATCAGCTGGAAAAGTCAAACCTGTTCCTCCAGGGTATTATTGATACCCGTGAAAAGCCGATGGACGACAAAATGGTCGAATGGCTATTTAAAAATCCGTTAAGCGACGGCGGACAGTTTACCGGCGTCGCAGATTTACTTACCAAATACGGCGCTGTTCCTGCGAATGTTATGATCGAAACGTTCGGCAGCGAGAACACGCGCCAAATGGCTAACCTGCTCCAGCTAAAACTGAAAGAGTTCGGATTGAACATAAGGGACGCCTCTGCCGGCGGGGCCGCCGACCTGCAAAAACAAAAAATAGAAATGCTGGGCGTGATCTACCGGATGCTGGTTCTCATGCTCGGAGAACCGCCGGCTACATTTACATGGACGCTTGTCGACGCCAAAGGAAATCCCGTTTCTACAAAAGAATATACCCCTCTGTCATTCTACCGGGAATTTATCGGCGCGGATCTCAAAAACGACTACGTAATGCTCATGAATGATCCGGGCCGCGAATATTACAAACTGTACGAAATTGATTTCGACCGTCACGCTTACGACGGGAAAAACTGGACGTACGTAAACCTTCCCGTTGAAGATATTAAGGAAATGGCCATACAGTCGATAAAAGACAGCACAACGATGTATTTCTCATGCGACGTCGGCAAATTCCTTGACCGCGAACGCGGACTGCTGGATATAAATAATTTTGACTACGAATCCTTAATGGGAACAACATTCGGGATGAATAAAGAGCAGCGCATACGCACATTCGCCAGCGGTTCGTCACATGCCATGACACTGATGGCTGTCGACCTGGACAAAAACGGAAAGCCCGTAAAATGGATGGTAGAAAACAGCTGGGGTCCTGGCCCCAACAACGGACACCTGATAATGACCGACAAATGGTTCGATGAATATATGTTCCGACTTGTCGTCGAGAAAAAATATATAACCGGCAAAGTACGTGAAATCCTGAAACAAAGTCCGGTCCGTCTCCCGGCATGGGACCCGATGTTCGCAGAAGAAGAGTAAATCGCTTTAATAAAAATGTATATAATGAAGCAAGCGTTCGGATAAACCTCAACTATGTACTTGAGATTTCATTTCAATATTTCAAAGACCGCTTTATTCTCTATGTCGTTTGGCACAAATATAGGCGGGAAAATCCGTCGGCTTTATATTACTAAAAAATTACAGGAAGAAGCCGGTAAATGGTTAAAAGAGAAAAACCTCGTTTCGGGGTATGTTTTTCATTTGCATCAAAGGAAAGTTGAATGTATTTTTTGGTCAAACCGGAAAGGTATAAACGCGAAATATCTGTGAAGCAACAGAAGATAAACCTTTCGTGGGCACGGACATAACATTTGTGATTTATATCATAGATATTTGCGCCAATCTGTGACACTCGTTTGCTGTTGTACCGGTCGAATAGTTCCGGCGAGGTTTGATGTCTGATTTCCATCCCCAGAAAAACGTTTTTCACTCTTTTCGCTGTAACGTAACGGTCTCATTCCTGCAATTCGTGTATTCCCTGTAAATTGTCGCTTTGGTATTCTCAACAAACCATCTCTACATCGCAAACGACCGAGTACACATGAAAAAAATAGGAACGACATCGCGTCGTCCCCATCAAAGCTAAAACTAAATCTAAACAAAAACACTAAAAATGATATTGCCCTTGTAAACAAGAGCTTTTATTTTTTTCTATCATGCATAAATTCATCAAAGAAAGCCCTGTCTGCACTTTGATATTTTACAATCTGTTCTGCCGTCAGGATTTTTTTAAATTTCTCCAAGTATTCTTTGTCCAGTTTATCTCTTTTCTCCCTAACCTCTTCACGGCATTTAAGTAACTTATTATACTCTTCTTCGGTCTTACCTTCTTTCTTTTTCAATTCACGTTCAATCTTACGACATTCACGTCCCACTTCATACTTCTTCTGCATCAATTCATTATCCAACGGAATAAAAACAGACGCCTCTTTAGCCGTAAGACCGACTTTCTCTGTTATATAAGCATTTCGTTTTGCCGTAAAAACATCCCTGTCGTCAAATGGCCGTTGTCCATACGACATCTGCAAAGCGGATATCAACAATGCAGAGAGATATACGATAAAAAATCTCATTGTTTTCATTTATTTCTTAATTATCCCAATAATCATCCATATAAGAAAACGCATATTTATCCGTATACATATCATGAATATACTCCAGAAATTCATCATTTTCTTCCGCTTCCGCTTCCGGATCTGGAAGTAATACCGGCAATGTGGTTTTTACGAATGAATCATTATCTTCCGAAGGAACACCCATCATCTTATTTAAGACACCAAACAGGACGATCAGTCCTGCAAATACAGCAGCCATATACAACCATGGTTTAACGCGGTCATATATGGAAATCACTTTTGGCTGCTTCACGGGAAAATCCGGCAAACGGCACATCATATTTTCCGTAAAGTTTTCAAAATAACCTTCGGGAACACGAAACGGATTCCTGTCCTTAAGCTCATTTAATTTATTATTTGTTTCCATAACATAGCCTCCTTTCTGCGACCAATTAGACTATATGCAGACTAAATAGTTTAAATATCATTTGTTAAAAATGTTTCTATTTTTTTTACCGCATGATGATATGAGGCTTTCAACGCTCCGACCGAAGTACCTAAAATCTCCGACATATCTTCGTATTTCATATCTTCATTATATTTCATCGTAAAAACAAGACGCTGTTTCTCCGGCAAACTTAAAATAGCCTTCTGCAACTTTTCATCAATCTCGTCTCCATCAAAATAGTCGTCAGCCCTGAGCGTATCCATCAGATAAATATCCGTATCATCAAGAGAAACGTTGTTCGTCGCACGCTGCTTATTCAAAAATGTAATACATTCGTTAACGGCTATTTTATACATCCATGTCGACAACTTAGCATCACCACGAAAACTGTCAAGGTTCGCCCAGGCTTTTAAAAAGGTATTCTGCAAAATATCATTCGCATCTTCATGGCCTAAAACCATCTTACGTATTTGCCAGTATAACTTTTCACTATATGCCGCAACAACATCCGCAAACGCATCCCTTTGTGTTTCGGGATTACGCAGACGTTCTATCACATCATCTTCTCTATATTGCCGCATATTAATCAAATTCCATCTTTTACCGCGCAAAGATAATGCAAGCCGTGAGGAATACAAAATTTATTTGTTAATTCTCTAAGGTCGACACATTAAAAAAAGGGCATTGTTAATTTAGCATAAGTACTCATCAAAAATTAGTATAGATTAAAATGCGAGAAGTTAATCACCATCCTGTCCCCCCCAGATTGTTCAAACATCTGTTTGTTGCATAAAAAAGTTCATCCCTGTTTATGTAATCTTCCGGGTTGAGCCATTCCTTCTTTAATTTTCTCCAAAGCGTTTCAGCAATGTTCAGATACGGGGAACAGGGAGGAAGGTAAAAATAAACAGGCCCCTTTTTTGCCGGTAGAGAATTCTCTACCGAACAGCCTTGGACTTGTGAATACGGGCATTGTCCAGTACAATAAAGGTTTTGTAACTACTCAGGTACTATTGACACATTGGATGTCCGCGAGACATTTCAAAGCGGACAGAATGTTTTTGCCGTTTTTGACAGTGGTATCAATAACAGAGCGAATCCTGGCAAAGCGTTCAGCACCCTTTCCTTCCCTCCGTGTTACGGAACCGGCCGGAGACTTTTGTTTTGACTTTGACATTCCGTATAGCCCTTTCCGAAGCGTTATTGTCCGGCGGGACACGGGGACAGAGAAGGAATGTCAGGATACTTTGCCTGTGCTTTTGAAGCCGGCTGATGAAAGCCTGCTCTCTGCGATGAAAACCGGAAGCATCCACCGACAGTAACGCGTCCAACTCCTCATTCAGTATTATCACTTCTTCCGGCGGATTTTGGTAATCTTCGGCGAGCATGGTGCGTTTCAAGGCCATTGCACGATATAATAATTCTTTCATCCGGACACTCCGGGCGTCATGCAAACTCTTCTCAAAATTCAACAGTTCACGCAATAAATGAGCGATACACAATTGATGGGCTTTGGCTTTGGTTTTCAATTGGGATACCCAACAGTCGCTCACATAAAAGGACCGGATAAATCCGTCCGGGAAATATTCTTCCATCACGCTGTGACCCCGGCCTGCAAAGGATACGATAAAGGTCAAAATACTGTTTTGCCATACATGAAACCGGTGCTTTTTGCCGTTTACACGACAGCCCGTTTCATCCGAACCCGCCACTTCGCTGTTCAGGATACGTTCCTGTACTGTCCTGTATGACACCTCCGATTTTTGACTCATTTCTTCAAGGATATTTTCTATACTGCCTTCCGATACAGGCAATAAAAAGACATCCCTGAAGAAAACCGACAACCGCCTGTAAGGCAGAAACTGATAAACCGACATGTAGCCTGCCATGCTTTTTATGCCTTTTCCATATTGAACGGGAGAAGATACTTCATCGGGATAAATGCCTCTGTTTTCCCTGCCGCATTGCGGACATATTTTATGATACGAACGATGTTCGGTACAGTGGGGTTTTATCGGTGGAATATCTATGACCTGACGAC
>JAISEJ010000149.1 GCA_031264155.1 Tannerella sp.
CCTGCGCCCATGATGTATGGGCGCCTGCGCCCACGATGTATGGGGGGACGGCTTCAACAACATGGTCAGACTGAAGCAAGCCTGAGCCTGTCCGGAGTATGCCGGTAATACACAAATCCATTTAGTTCTCATTTTCCGATTCGTTTCCTTCTATATTTTCCGTTACCTTCTGTTCTTTTTCAGACGGTTCAGACAATCGCTCTTCACTTTTCTCCTTCAATTGCCGGGTTTCTTCCCTTAACCCCCGATTGATTTTCTCCGACATTTTCAGAGAATCCCGTATGGCTGTAATTTTTCCAGATAATGAATCACATGCGTTAAGCAATGAATCAATTTGATGTGACAGCGCCGTCTGTTCAGTAGCCGGTTCCTCTTGCCGGACTTTTTCCGTGCCGGCCGGTTTTACCTCAAAGAAGAAATAGGCGCATAGACTTCCGCCTGTCGCAATACCCAGGAGCAGGAATAACAAATACTCCACCCATTTTTTGGATTTCCTTTTCTTTCGACAGTCAATTCCTGTCGGCTTAATATCATGCGGCTGGGCTTCTTCCGAGGATTGCTGTTCGACTGATATTATCTGACAAAGCGCAAGGGTCACATTGTCATTCCATCCGGCTTCGCAGGACGTATTCCATAAAGCATCGCGAACGGCTTCCAGAGAGTATGTGTTTTCGCTGATCACCTTTTCTATATCCCGGTCGCGCAGTACGCCGGAAAGTCCGTCGCTGCACAGGAGAAGAATATCACCCTCGCGCAACGGAAATTCCCGGATATCCGGATTGGCTTTCTCATGGGTATCACCCAGGCTGCGGGTAATGATATTGTTATCCGGGAAATCGAAAGCCAGGTCCGGAGTCAATTGACCTGTGTCCACCAGACTCTGCACATACGAATGGTCGTGGCTCAACTGAATCAATCCGTCAACCGGGTTGAAACGATACGCCCGGCTATCGCCGCACCAGCCGACATAGACCTTTTCGCCCGTCAGCCAGGCCAGCACAATCGTACTGCCCATGCCTCTTTTATTCTTGTCGGCCGCGCTTTCCGTCTTTATGGCCCGGTCGGCTGCCTGAATGGCGCGCCGGATATGCTGCTTTATGGAAGCAGGAGAAGACCGTGCTTTTTTCGTCAGTTTTTCGGATGAAAACCATTTCTTAATCACTTCTATCGCAATGGCAGAAGCTACTTCCCCGGCATTCATTCCTCCCATCCCGTCCGCCACCACCAACAAAGCGCCTTCAGCGGACAGTTCTACTTCTCTGTCGGTGGTGAAGCCCCATTGATCATCATGCAGATTATCATTTGCATGATAATTATCTTCGTTATCCGGACGACCGGCCGCTTCGCAACGAGCGGCCATTCTGAACCGTACATTTCCCATAACTCCCTGTTGTAATTATCTCCTGTTCCTCCTGGATGACGGTTGCGCTTTCGGATTCGTTTCCGGTTTTACGTCCTGTTTGTCAACGGGCGTCAATCCCGTTCCCGTCGACGGAGTGGAAACGGCGTCGACAGGCGTCAGTCCGTCCCCTCCCGCTGCACTGGCAGAGGCAGCGCCGGATTTGTATCCCGTTCGAACGACTTTCCATTTATTGTCCACTTTGGACAATATTCCCGACAGGCCAAACGTGAGTTGCCCAACGTCGGTTGCTTCCGGCGTCACGTATATTCCGCCGACGATTTCCTTGTTGTCAATCGCCGGTTCCTTGATTTCATACACATTCTTCCCTTCTTCAAAGACGAGTTCGGCCCGATAAATCGTCAGGGAAACGGAAACCGTATCTGACGCTGAGACCGGCCTGTCGGATACGGCCCAGACGAGCCATCCGTTTTTCTTCCCGTTTCCATTATTGGCCGGAAAACCTTTCTGCCGGAATGTTTCATTCTGTACAAAAACAAACGGACTGTCGACGGCATGGCACTGTTCCGTGGAAAACGGCATGACCTCATACTTCGTCGATCCCAGCGGACGATAACCGGTTTCCGATATGACCGGCTCATAATCGGCATTGGCGCGATACGGAGCATAATTAGTGTCATAATTCCAGGGATGCAAGGCCTTGTCGTCCGTATAAAATCCGTTCGTCACCTTTATTCCCAGTGTATATGTCGTCCCGAAATGCGGCTGGTTATTCCATCCGTAATATGCCGGAGTACCGGACTTTACTTCTTTCAGCTGATATTTCTGACGAATAATAAACAGACCATCCTCGACAGCGGCTTCAACGAGCGCCTGGCTGCCGAAACTGAAGGGGAAATCGCTGAATTGTGCGAATAACGCCTGTGTACTCATGCACACTGATAAAATGAATAATTTAACAAGTTTCATTGTCGTGTTTTATTAAAATTGAACATATCTATCATTTCATTTATTGATTTGCCGTATGGGAACCAAGTGATTATACTGTTCCGTGTGTGAATCTCCACGGGATACGATGCCGACAACTACCAGTTTGCCGTTTTTCATTAAAAACAGGGGGCCTCCGGAGTTGCCGTGCTCCACTCCCTGCGATACCATGATACATCCGGTGCTGTTTAAATTGTCGCGGGATACCGACATTTTATTATAAATCGGTTCAATCATTTGAGGTCCGTCGGCAACGCCCAATCCTCTCGGAAATCCCAGCATGTGTAATTCTTCACCTGCCCTCAATGTGGCGGAAGCGGCATAGTCAGCCGTTAGATTCGATTTTCGGGAAATCCGCGCATATGCCCAGTCATGCGCATACATTTCTTCCGATCCGATAGGACCCAGTCCCAGAGGTACAGGCCAAGCCAGCCTTATTTTTATCAAAGTGCCGTTTTCATCTCTCCCCCCAAACGCTGTGACCACATCCAGGCTCCGGTCAATCACAAAATCCGAACTTCTTAATGTGAACTGTTCACTTTTTGAATTATATGCATGTATGATGGAATAAACTGTACACATTTCCGGATAAGTAGCTGTCATCATATTGGCTTCAGGTGACTCGGAAAATAACCACGACTCCACACAATGCCGAGCTGTCACAAAACGACCGTCACTGAGCATAAAGCCTGTGCCCGACGAAGTGCCTATTTCCTTTACCGTCCCTCCCACCTGCATGTAACAGGTCGTAATAATGAGGTATACATCTTCCTTAACCAAAGCAATCTGATTGGCTATGTTTTGCGACGGTATTATGGCGGGACGATTTTTCATCACATTCATAATGGAATCCTGCCTTTTATTTTCTTCTTCCGCCAGCGTCACCAGTTCCTGCAATTCCTTGTTCTTATCGAACAGTTCTTCTGTTTGCTGTTTCAGTTTGGCAAATATCTTATCATTTTCCATCTTTTGCCAGACGGAATATCCGGTACCGCTTCCGATTGCTAAAATCAGAGCCACAGTCAATATCGTGATAACCCTCCTGTAAGGCCGCAAAGCCTGTTGCCGGAAAAGGCTTAGCCGGCGTGACAGTCCGATGCTTCCCACCGTAGCCCTGTTGCCGGTCGGGATAATAAAACCCAGCTTGGGGCCATTGATTGCCAGCTGAATCTCGTCCCCATTCTGTAAATACCATTCTCTTTGTATTTTCTTGCCGTTCAGGAACGTGGAATTTGTCGTCGACAACTGAACAAGTTTCCACATATCGCCCTCCCTGACTATCGCTGCATGACGACGGCTGACCGTGTTAAACGATTCGTCAAACCGTACCTGACACCTGGAGTCTCTGCCCAGTTCAATTTGATTCACAATAATTTCCTGTGATTCTCCCGCTTTGTGAAATTTGGAACTCACCTTGTGTTCCAAAATAAAATACGTTTTGCCGGAACCTCTGAAAACAGACCCTATGCCTGCTCCGATGGATCCTTTCAATGAACGCCTGTACGCTTGTGTTTCTCTCTGTTCCATAATAATCTTTTTTAATTTGTAAAACTGTTTATTTTCATCTCATATAAATATCTTCTATTGAGCGATAGAAATACATTCTTATTTTTTACATGTTACCAAATCCATTTCTTACTCCCTGTTTAAATATGCCTGTTCATTCGGCAAGCGCCAGCCGAAAACCAATCCGATAGTCACGCTTTTTCGAGTTTCCTCTTGCATGGCCAAGATAGTCCAGTCTCAGGTTAAACAATAGCATCCACCACGAATTATTCGACATCGATCATGAACTGTTTAATATCCCTCCGCTCTCAGTTTGACATCGCCGATCGAGATAATATCGCCGGGCTGAAAAAATATTCCCTCAATCGGCACTTCCGCTGAATTAACATACGTACCGTTCAGCGAACTTTTCCAGCCGTCGTCGACCAGCCTGTCCCACTGTCCGTCGCGTATAAGCCAGCATCTTGTATCGTCGCTCCATTCCAGCGTACAATGCTTGCGCGAAATGTAGCTGCTCTGCTCTTCCCGGATTGGAATCGTATTGAAGGTATCAGGATCGCCGCGTCCTATCGTAACCATTCTTTTCCCATTGTTTAGCAGATCGTTCAATTTATAAACAGTACCATAGTCATCTCCCTGCATCACCCTGAGCATGACGCCGTTGATCACCCGGCCTGCAGAGAAGTCATCCATGTTTGCCGACGGTTCACAGTCGTTGGAGGCGGCTTGGGGAAACAGAGACAGTACGGCGTCCACCGTTTGCAGTCTTGATTTAAAATCCGGAATCAGACAACCCTCAATGATATTTTGGAAATGAACGTCTTTCCCGGAACTGCTCAGTTTTTTCCGGTTCCAGTCGCCTTCCCTGCCCCGTTTCATATAGAGCGCCAAATCATTCACATTTTCCAGTCGTCCGAAAGGCAGTACGCCCGTAATGACTTGATACATCATTACACCAAAGGAAAAAATATCGGTTGTGGGAAGCACCGTGGCGTCTCCCCGTTTCGGGTTCACCTGTTCGGGAGGCATGTAGGCATACGTTCCAAAAATCTGGGAAGGTTTGCCCAAAATATTCCGCTCCGTCATGCGCTTGTTTCGGTCGCCGGAAATCCCGAAATCCGTTAATGCAGCCGTGTCATCGTCCTTGAACAGTACATTTTCGGGCTTGAGGTCGCGATGCACTTTCCCGCAACGATGCAAATCTCTCAATCCGTACAGGATATGCCGTGCGACTCTGGAAAGGTCCGGATGTGAATGGCTTATATGATACATTAAATCGCCGTTCGGACAAAATTCCATCACAATATACGGGTTGCCTTCCGCGAAACCATGCGTGACGGATTGCACCAGATAACGGCTTTTTATCTGTCCGGTTTCATATTCCATATCAAAACGGTCGATCAGCTGCCGACGAATACCCGGAACTATTTCCCATAACCTCAATAATTTCAACGCATAAGAATCCTGGCCGGAATCTTTTACCTTGAATACTTTACCGAAAGAACCTTCTCCAAGTATCTTTTCGACACAATATTGATTGTCCACATAGTCACCGGGACGAAAATCACATTTTTGAACAACGACAGACATACCCTATTCATTAAATACAAACCTCCTGTTCCCTAACATAACCGTATCTCCGGATTTCAACTGTCTTTTTTCTCCGGCATGGACGTATGTCGTCTTCAGCTGGCTTTTGTCCGTTATGTACCAATTGTCGTTTTCATAAGTCAAAACCGCTTGTTCCTTCGAAGTAATCGTTTGATTTTCAGGTTCCGTATTGTCCCGATTAAGGATAATTTCATTTCCGCCGAACTGGAGCGGCGAAACGTTTATTTGTTCGTTCTCCACCGGCAGCATGGTTAATGTACATGTGTTATCGGCATGAATCACTTCCCATGGGTTAACTGTTCCCGGCTTCACTTTCCCGCCCGTCGGAGCGCCACATGACGGACAAAAATTTGCCGTTCCCGGAACAGATTTTCCGCATGACGGACAATGCCGGGCGGAAAATTCCTTCTTTCCAGGCTTATCCGGCGCCTGGAAAGGCTTCGCTTCAGACACAAACACATACCCGCAATGAGGACACGATTTGTCGTTCGCTCTTACTAAATAGCCACATTTCGGACATGCTTCAAGTTTTGTGCCGGATATATCCCGTACACGACCGGGAGGCGGAGGCGGAGTTATCTCCCGTTTCGCAGACCCGAATACGTTTCCTTCAGATACCGTCTTGCCCAAATTCGCATTTACCGGAGAGTACGAACGATAATCCTGATCGTACAGACTTTCCGTAAATTCTTCCAACGGCGCATTGCATTTTTCACATCTGGGATTTCTTTCTGAATTATCCCATCCACAATTTTTACATCTCATAATATATTCTGTTTTGTTTAAATAGATAACTAAGCAACTATGACGTCTATAGATTGATCCATCGTATTCCTGTTTCCCGGACGCCTCCCGTCGCGTCGGATATGAAAAAAGTTTACGATGGAAGGATGCAATCCTTCCATCGTAAACTTATACGGTTTGTGGTAAAAACGCAAGCCGGAAACGAAGAAAAACGGACTTCTATTTGCTTGCTTAATTAATTGATTTTGATTATACATGCATCTCTCTCTAATAAAATCGCAATTAACCAACACGGACGCATTAATTAATCTAAAATCGGACGAATAGTTTTTTGCAACAGCTGTCATATATTTTTTTTAGAGATGCTGCAAATATAATATATTTTTTATAAACAACACAAAAAACATAAAAAAATTTTGCAACCACTCTATTCCGTTTTTGCGGGGAGGAATGACAAAGCAATCGTCAACCATATCCCCAACCCATATGAGCTGACGGACGGTAGCGTCGTGCGTTGCTTCGTTCGTTATGACGCCTTAACGACTTTTTCGGACATCCTCATTACCCGCAACCTGCATTATATTTTGTCGGAAACGGAATACTGGCTACGTTCAAGAAATAAAAACAAGCAAGCGTATTTTGTATTATTCTCAACTTGCACTATATTTGCAGCGGAATATTAATACTAAAAATAATACAATTCGATGACCAACGACACTTATTTGCAGATATTATCTCATTTTGCCCTTGAGGAAAATGCCGTCGAAGCGACGCCTTTCGGCAACGGACATATCAACGATACATTAAAAGTAACAACGGCTTCGGGAACGGCCAAATACATTCTGCAACGTATTAATCACCTTATTTTCCGGGATGTGGACATGTTGCAGAATAATATACATATCGTAACATCACATATCAGGCGAAAACTTGAGGAACGTAACGAAACGGATATTGACCGGAAGGTTCTCACCTTTCTGCCGGCAAAAGACGGCAAACAATATTATCATGACGGGACGAATTACTGGCGCGTATGCCGGATGATACCCGACAGCAAAAGCCTGGAAGAGATAACGCCGGAACTGTCGTACGAGGCGGGTAAGGCTTTTGGCGACTTCCAGTCGATGCTCGCCGATATTCCCGAAGGCACGCTTGGGGAAACAATTCCCGATTTCCACAATATGGCGTTTCGCCTGCAACAGTTCCACGACGCTCTGAAAGACGACGCTGCAGGACGGCTCTACCGGGTGAGACCGCTCGTTGACGAAATTGAGAAACGTGCAAAAGCAATGTGTATCCAGGAAGACTTGTACCGCGAAGGCAAACTAAAAAAACGCATCAACCATTGCGACACGAAAGTGAATAACATTCTGTTCGACGTGAACAGTGGAAAAGTATTGTGTGTCATCGACCTCGATACGGTGATGCCCGGATTTGTACTCTCCGATATCGGCGACTTCATACGCACGGGAGCAAACACGGGAGCGGAAGACGATATGAATTTAGATAACGTAAACGTCAACATGGAAATATTCAAAGCCTACACACGCGGTTATATGGAAACAGCCCGGTCATTCCTTACCCCGCTCGAAATAGGCATGCTTCCATACGGCGGACGATTACTCACCTATATGCAGACCGTACGCTTCTTGACCGATTATATTAACGGCGATACATATTATAAAATACATCATCCCGAACATAACCTGCAACGCACAAAAGCGCAGTTCAAACTTCTGCTCAGTCTGGAAGAACATGCCGAAGAAATGGACGGGTTTATGAAAGAATGGCTATAGGTTAAAACGCGCTTGCGGGTTCATTCAGATTTCCTTTTCTATCTTATACCGGTTACGGTTAGGAGCATTACGCGATATAAGCTCGCCTATAAAACCGGCAAGGAAAAGTTGTGTGCCGATAATCATCGCCGTCAGCGAGATATAGAAATAAGGTGAATTGGTAACCAGCGGACGCAAATCACCGTCAATGATAGACATCAGTTTGGCAATAAGCACGACAACCAGGGCTACCAGTCCGATAAAGAACATGACGCTGCCCAGCAAACCGAAAATATGCATTGGTTTCTTGCCGAACTTCGAGGTAAACCAGAGCGTAATAAGGTCTAAGTAACCGTTGACGAAACGGCTTAGCCCGAACTTCGTTTTCCCGTACTTGCGCGCCTGATGTCGGACAATCTTTTCCCCGATTTTATAAAACCCGGCAATCCTCGCCAGATACGGGATGTACCTGTGCATATCATTATATACCTCAATATTCTTGACGACCTCTTTACGGTAAGATTTCAATCCGCAGTTGAAGTCGTGCAACTTAACGCCCGAAAACTTCCGCGCCGTAGCGTTAAACAGTTTTGAAGGCAGGTTTTTCGTCAGCATGTTATCATAGCGTTTTTTCTTCCAACCGGAGACGAGGTCATACCCGCCGTCCTTTATCATACTGTAAAGTTCCGGTATTTCATCGGGGCTATCTTGCAGATCGGCGTCCATCGTGATGACGACGTCGCCTTGCGCACGTTGGAATCCGCAATGAAGGGCAGGCGACTTGCCATAGTTGCGGCGGAACTTTATACCTTTCACTTCCGGGGCTTTTGCGCTCAACGCCTCAATGATATTCCATGAATCATCCGTACTGCCGTCGCTTACGAAAATAATCTCATAAGAAAAGCCGTTTTCGTCCATCACACGCTTTACCCATTCGTACAGTTCAAGAAGCGATTCAGCTTCATTATACAAGGGTATTACAACCGATATATCCATTCTTATTAAAATTTAACCGGACAAAGATACGTATTTTATATTCTTTTCCGCATCCGCCCCGCGCATTTTTCGACATTCCGCGACTTTCCGTACGCGTATCACTCAATCAAACCTGCAATTATGACGCAGGATAATGTTTTAATTCTCCGTTCGTCAGCAGATAAAGCCTCCGGTTATCTATCAACCAAACATTTCCTTTATTAAGAGGGTCTTCCGTTTTGAGTTGGGTGTGGCCGATGATTTGAATGATATCCTTGTCGAAAGGCTCTTTTTCATCATAAAATTCGTGAATATCCGCCCATAACGGACTGCCGTAGTTATCCCAGCCGCCCCGTTCGATGGATGCCTCATAAAAGGCGTCCATATTCCGAACGAACAAGCGGTTAAGCTGTGTTTCCAGGTCGTCGCCAAGCGGCAGAAATTCATCCTTATGCAAATCGTACCACCCTTTCGTAATACCGGCATGGACAAGCAGATACTTGTCAATTTTCCTGCAAAGTTGAAACAGTTCGGCAGTCTTTTCGCCGGTCAGGACGTCGTGATATTTTTTGTAATATCTTTCCGAAAAACGGCCTGCCTGAAATTTCATGTCATAATAATGAAGTTCATGATTGCCGACAAGCAGGGTTACACGATGAGGGTTTCGTTGTTTGAAGTCAACAATCCGCAACAGATTTTGCCATGCATCTTCATCCACTATACCTTCGGCGGGATACGGATCGGCATAATCGCCGAGAAAAATCACTTCGCCTTTATAGTCTAAAACCGGCTCCCAAAATTTACGTCCGTGCACATCGGGAACAATTAAAATTTCATTCATATTCAATCCCTTTATTATTTGCTTAACAAAATCTCTCTCTTCACAAGTTGACCGAGCAAGTCCGATAGTTTTGGGAAGTAGACAAAGGTTGCCCCCCTCCTACGGAAATAAGTACGTCTCCTTTCATGGGAACAATATTTCCGGACGGGCTAAC
The DNA here is from genome assembly GCA_031264155.1 of Tannerella sp. Classification (GTDB taxonomy): domain Bacteria; phylum Bacteroidota; class Bacteroidia; order Bacteroidales; family Tannerellaceae; genus Tannerella. The sequence goes on from JAISEJ010000149.1 coordinate 9,954, forward strand.
TACCGACAGGTCGTTTGAAGTGAGAGTGAACTCAACGGCCTGCGATTCCCCGGCTTTCAAATGGATACGCTTAAATCCCTTCAACGCCCGGATAGGGGTGACAAAATCCCGCCGGTTACTCAAATACAATTGTACTACTTCGTCGCCATCCCTGGCGCCGGCATTTGTTACGGTCACTTTTACGGTACGGTTATTTTGGTCGCCCGATACTTCGGGCGAACCGTATCGGAATGTCGTATAGCTTAATCCGTAACCGAAAGGATACAACGGCGTACCGGTAAAATATCTATACGTGCGATTTTTCATGCTGTAATCCTCAAAGTCGGGCAGATCATCGGCGCTCCGGTAAAAAGTCACCGGCAAGCGTCCGGCCGGATTATAGTCGCCGAAAAGAACGTCGGCCACGGCTTGTCCGCCGGCTTGTCCGCCATACCAGGCATTTATGATCGCGGGGAGATGCTCCGATTCCCATTCCAGGCCGATGGCGCTTCCGGTCATCAGGACAAATACGACAGGCTTGCCGGTAGCTTGCAATGCCGCCAACATCTCTCGCTGGACGGACGGCAGAGCGATTGAAGTCCGGTCGCCCCGTTTGAAGCCTTCAATCTCGACAGGCATTTCCTCTCCTTCAATCTTTGCGGAAATACCGCCGGCAAAGATAATGACATCGGCGTCTTTCACTGCGTTGGCAACTTCCGCGCAGTCCGTCTTTTTCAGCACACCTGCATCGAATGTGATTTCAGCGTTATCGGCATGTTGACGATAGTAAATATCAAGACTGTACTTCTTCCCTTTCTCAACGTTGAACGGATAATACGAATTGATTTTACTGATGCTGTTCTGTTTTACGCCGTCAATGTGAAGTTCCGCCCAGTCATCGGCTTTGAGGGTGAAGCATATTTCTCCGGTTTCCTTAGCGGTATAAACCGTCGACCAGTGAGCGGACATCTGGCGCGTAATGATCCCGTTCGCAATATCCTGCCCGTCGCCCCATTTGTAATCTATTTTCTTCTCCCGCCGTGATAAACCGGGAGCGCCTTCCTGACGGGTGTTACTATAATATGCCGCATTAAATCCCTGCTTTCCTTCATAAGTGAACAACTTATCGTCGTATGCCGAGGTAAATACGAGATTGTCCGTCAGGTTGACCCCTTTTTCATAAATCACTTCGACGTTCTTTCCGGCTTTCGCCCTGATGCCTTCCAGCACAGTCGTTATTTCCGTGGGATTACCGTAATAATTGGCCAGCAGTACACTTTCATCATGGGCATTAGGCCCAACCACCGCTATTTTTTTTATTTTCTTCTTATCCAGCGGCAACAGGTCGTTTTCGTTTTTAAGTAAAACGATGGACTGCCTGGCCATTTTCAAAGCATGCGCTTTGTGCTTGTCGCACTCCAGTACCGATACCGGGATTGCGGCATACGGATTCCGCTCGTCGGGATCGAACATGCCTAAGCGGAACCTCATTTTGAATAACCTCTTTACCGATACGTCAATCTGTTCTTCCGTGATGAGACCTTCGGCTACCGCATCGGACAAAGCGCGGTAAGCCCCGCTTCCACATTCGCAGTCGGTACCGTGTATGACCGCGTCCGCCGATGCTGCCGCAGCGTCTTCATGCGTTTTGTGAGTACGGAAAAAGTTAAAGATGCCGCCGCAGTCGGACGTCACATAGCCGTTGAAATTCCATTGATTATAGAGGATATCCGACATAAGTTCGTCGCTGCCGCAACAAGGCTGCCCGAAGAAGGCATTGTATGCACACATTACGCCACTCACTTTGGCGTCGACAACCAGCGTCTTAAAAGCCGGCAAATAAGTGTCCCACAAATCAAACGTGCTGACTTTGGCGTCATACGTATGCCTGTTCCATTCCGGTCCGCTGTGCACGGCATAATGTTTGGCGCAGGCAGACGACTTCAGATACATCGGATGATCGCCCTGCAGTCCCTTCACGAAGGACGCCCCGATAGTCCCGGTAAGAAAAGGATCTTCGCCATACGTTTCCTGTCCGCGTCCCCACCTGGGATCCCTGAAAATATTGATATTCGGACTCCAGTACGTCAATCCCAGGAAAATACCGGTTTTCCCTTTCCGGGAAGAATCGTTAAAAATGGCGCGTCCCTCGTCGGAAGTATAATCGGCCATTTTATAAACCGCTTCCGCATCCCAGGTAGCCGCCATGCCGATAGCCTGCGGAAAGGAAGTAGCGGGATACGGGCTGCGAGCCACCCCGTGCAGGGCTTCGTTCCACCAGTCGTAAGCCGGTATGCCCAGTCGCTCAATGGCCGGGGCGCTGTTGATCATCTGGTTTATCTTTTCATCCAGCGTCAACCGGCTTACCAAATCATCGACTCTCTCATCAATAGACAAATCCGGATTCCGAAACGGATAGCCGGATTGTCCCACAAGTGTAGCGGACATCGTCAGCAACAGCCCGCAACTCAATACTGTTATTTTCTTCATCTCAATATTATTTAATTAATTTTCTATTATCAGCAGCATACGACACGGCAAACTTATATAAAAAATTCCATTTACACAAAAACAATTACCGATTCTCAGGGTCGACGCATCTGATTTTTTATACTGCACGCGGGATGGTTTTGTGCATAGCTTCACGCTTGCGGTTTGATGCCTTCCGGTGTTATCTTGTCCTACACAAATATCAATCCGCGCGCAGTGTAATCAAATGCGGAGTAAGAAACCATAGCATAAACAAAGTCCCGGCTTGTGAAGGCCGGGACTTTTTCTGTTGAAAAAAGCGGGTACGCTTTTTTCAGTCTTTAAGTCTTAGAGTCTTTAAGACTTAGAGTCTATCGGAGAACAACTGTTTTCCGGTGGAAGGCGCCGCCGTCGGTGACGATGTAGATGCCCGCCGGGACGGACAGGCGCGTCGTGCCCGGGGGAACGGTCGTCAGCCGGACGAGCGTTCCGGCGAGGGTGTAAACCCGCAGGGTGGCCGCATCGGGGCGGCTGTTCGCGATGACGATTGCGCCGGGGGCGGTGTAAACCTCCAGGCCGGCGGCGACGGATTCGTTGTCCGTGGGATCGGATTTGCTGCCTGCGACGGCGAGGGTGATCTCAATGTCCTGACGGATGCCGATGATAACGACCGTGTAACTGCCGTTCTCATTCGGCGTGATCCGGATGCCGGAGGCGTTCGGCACGTTCGGTATCGGGCGGTTTGTCTGCACCTGCGGCAGAGAGCCGTCCTCGGAGGGGACGTCGGGCGTCAGCGTGAACGTGAAGTTCGAGCCGCGGTTGACGTTGTATGTGCCGGCGGGCGGGTCGGTTGTCAGGCCGGCGGCGGATGGGAGCAGCACGCGGAAGTGTGTCGGGACGGGGATCTGGGGCTCCTGGATGGTGAACGCGCCGAGCGGCAGGGCGGTGACGGCGGCGTAGTTGTCGCCTGCGGCAATGTCGATCGTGACGGTGTACTCGCCCGGATCGACCGGGACGGTCGTGCTGCCGTTGTAGTATATCGTGATTTCGCCCAGGCCGATGATGTCCTCCGCGGGGATGACAGGTACGGGATAGGGCGTGCCGGTGCAGACGATGTCGCCCAGAGTGAAGTCGAGCACGGCGAGCGTCGGCGTGGCTTTGTCTATTGTGAAGCTGCCGAGTGTCAGGCCGGTGGCGGCGCTGAAGATGGCGCCTTCGCTAATGTCCGCCGTGACGGTGTATTCGCCCGCATTCACGGGGGCGGTCTCGGACTTCGGATAGTCGGTGCCGTTCGTGCCGGTGTAATAGACTGCGCGGACTGTTCCCATGCCGGTGTGCGGGGGCTTCAGCGTCGGCGGGGCTGCGATGCCGTGCCGTGCGCCGTCGTAGGTGGCGTTGGTGAGGGCGCAGTCCAGATGATTGGCCGTGAGCGTAATCTTGCCGATGGTGAACGCGCCCAGCAACAGGTCGGTGGTGAGGGTGAAGTTGTCGCCTTCGTTAACGTCCAGTGTGACGTTGTATTCG
>JAISEJ010000189.1 GCA_031264155.1 Tannerella sp.
CCCCGTCGCTATGGCTCTTGTCCGCGCAGACGCGGCAAAGGCAGGAACGCAAGTCGAGATTGATGTGCGCGGACGGCGCGTAAGCGCAGAAGTGGTCGCTCTGCCGTTTTACAAAAGACCGAAGAATTGAACTTAAACAAATGGCTTTATAACGTTTTATATGAGTATAATCTACGTCAATAATTCAATTATGAGGAACCACAATTCAAATGTGGGGCACTATAACTCATTTACGGACATCAATAATCCATTTATTGGCGCCAATATTTCATTTATTGGCGACAATAATTCATTTATTGACGACAATAATCCATTTATTGGCATCAATAATTCATTTATTGGCGACAATATTTCATTTATTGGCGACAATATTTCATTTATTGACGACAATAATTCATTTATTGGCGCCAATATTTCATTTATTGACGACAATATTTCATTTATTGGCGTCAATAATTCGTTTATTGGCGTCAATAATTCGTTTATTAACGTAGAGAATTGGAATTTTAAGCAACAATTTACTTTGCCTGTAATGAAAATCTCCTCACCCACACGATTCGTTATAGAACCTCTTAAACATTATAATTATGAATAAAATACTTGAAAATCTTTTTTATGCAAAAACCCACGAATGGGTTGAATTTATAGATGAAACAACTGTGCGCATTGGTATTTCCGATTTTGCACAGCAGGAACTTGGAGATTTGGTTTTTATCAATCTTCCCGAAATCGGCGACGGAGTAACCGCCGGCGTCGCTTTTGGCGATGTGGAATCGGTAAAGGCTGTTTCCGATATTGTGTCTCCCGTTACGGGAACCGTCTCGGCGGTTAATAAAGAACTGTTGAATAGTCCCGAGTGGATTAATGAGGATTCTTATGAGAACTGGTTTATCGAAGTTAAAGATATTACTGAAAAATCAGAGTTGATGAATCCGGCCGAATATAAAGAATATTGTGAAAAGGAGGCGCATTGATGGGCAGTTATATTCCATGTAACTCGTCGGAACGAGAACAAATGCTTCATGAGATAGGCATTAAGGCTGTTGACGAACTGTTTTCGCAAATTCCCGATGAGATAAAAATAAAGCATTTGAATCTGCCGGAAGGTATGTCCGAGCTTGAGGTCGGGCGATACATCGGCCGTATGGCCGATAAGAATATACGCTTTCGGACGATTTTCCGGGGAGCAGGCGCATATAACCATTATATCCCTTCAATTGTAAAAAGTATTACCGGCAAGGAAGAGTTTGTAACTGCCTATACGCCTTATCAGGCTGAGATTTCGCAGGGTATACTCCAGTCGATTTTTGAATTTCAGACCATGATATGCCGGCTTACGGGCATGGACGTTTCGAACGCTTCCGTTTATGACGGAGCTTCGGCGGCGGCCGAATCGGTAGCAATGTGTGTCGAACGCAAACGTACAAAAATGCTTGTTTCGGCCGCTGCCGATCCGATGACGATCCGTACAATGCGGACGTATTGCGACGGTTCGAACACACAGCTTGTCGTCGTCCCGGCTAAAGACGGCGTCACCGATCCGGAAGTCCTGGAAAATATGCTCGACGATACTGCGGCCGGATTTTACGTGCAGCAGCCCAATTATTACGGACTTATAGAAGATGCGGAAACGCTGGGACAGCTTGTTCATGAAGCCGGTGCGAAATATGTTATGGGCGTTAATCCCATATCGCTCGGTATAATGAAAACGCCTGCAGCGCAGGGAGCCGACATAGCTGTCGGCGAAGGTCAACCGCTTGGTATGCCGCTTTCTTTCGGCGGGCCATACCTCGGATTTATGGCTTCTACGACGGCAATGATGCGCAAACTTCCGGGGCGCATAGTCGGCGAGACGGCGGATGTCGACGGACGCCGCACGTTTGTTCTTACGCTCCAGGCGCGCGAGCAACATATACGCAGGGAAAAAGCTTCGTCGAACGTCTGTTCCAATCAGGCGTTGTGCGCAATGACTGCAGCCGTTTATATGGCAGCAATGGGGCCGGAAGGGATGCGCCGGGTAGCGACGCAATGTTTATCGAAAGCGCATTATGCCGCCTCGAAGATAAGTGATATTCCGGGATTTGCTTTGCGTTATGGCGGCGAGTTCTTTCATGAGTTCGTTACGGAATGTCCGGGCGGCGATCCGTCGGCCGTTCTTGCGGCTCTTGAAAAAGAAGGGATACTCGGAGGATATGCTGTTGAGGGAGGTATTCTCTGGTGCGTGACCGAGATGAATACGAAAGAGGAAATTGATAAATTAGCAAAAATACTTTTAACTGAAATATGAAGTTACTGTTCGAAATAAGTAAAGAGGGGCACGGGTGCGATTTGCTGCCTGCTCTTGATGTGCCGGAAGCCGTACTTCCCGAAAAAGAAAGGCGTGATACGCCGCTTCCGCTTCCGCAGTTATCGGAGATAGAGCTTAGCCGTCATTATACGCGCCTGATGAAGCGAACGTTTGGCGTCAACAGCGGTTTTTATCCGCTCGGTTCGTGTACGATGAAATATAATCCGCGTATCAATGAAGACATGGCGTCGCTCCCCGGTTTCAAGGATATACACCCTTTGCAACCGGAACATACGGTTCAGGGATGTATGGAGGTCTTTTCGGAAACCGAAAAAGCCTTGTGCGAGATAACCGGTATGGACGCCGTTACGTTTCAGCCTGCGGCGGGAGCGCATGGAGAACTTGCCGGCGTTTTGCTTATTAAAGCATACCATGCGTCGCGTGGCGATACAGGTCGAACGAAGATCATCATTCCCGATGCGGCGCACGGAACAAACCCCGCTTCCGCAGCCATGGCCGGTTTTACGGTTGTGAATATTCCGTCGGACGCCGAAGGATGCGTCGATGTGGAAAAATTACGGGCGGTTGCAGGCGATGATACAGCCGGGCTTATGCTTACGAATCCCAATACATTGGGACTGTTCGATAAAAATATACTTGAGATAACGAAGATTATCCACGATGCGGGCGGGTTGAATTATTATGACGGCGCAAACCTGAATGCCGTAATGGGTATCGTTCGTCCCGGGGATATGGGTTTTGATATTGTACATCTCAATATCCACAAGACGTTCTCTACGCCTCACGGAGGTGGAGGACCCGGTTCGGGGCCGGTGGGATGCAAAGCCTTTTTGCGCGAATTTCTGCCTGTTTATCAGATTGTAGAAAACGAAGGTAAATATAGCTTTTCGGATCCGGCGAAGACAATCGGCAGCGTAAAGGCTTTTTACGGTCATTTCCTTGTTGTCGTAAGGGCTTTAACCTACATCAGGACGCTTGGTGCGGAGGGAATCCGTTATGCGGCAATTCATGCGGTGCTGAATGCTAACTATATGCAAAAGAAGCTGTCGGAATATTTTGATCTTGCGTATGGAGGATTATGTATGCACGAATTTGTCCTGACGCTTCGGAGAGTGAAGGAAGAGACCGGCGTTACGGCTCTTGATGTAGCTAAAACGCTACTTGAAAACGGCATTCATCCCCCGACGATGTATTTCCCGCTGATTGTACACGAAGCATTGATGATCGAACCTACGGAAACCGAATCGAAGGAAACTGTCGACGAAGCCATAGCGGTTTTCAAAAAGGTATATGACATGATACAAACAAATCCGAAGCAATTGCATGAAATGCCGTTGACGACGCCTGTTCGCCGTCCGGACGAAGTCGGTGCAGCCCGTAATCCGCGCTTGAAATTTGTAGAAAGTCAAATCGTATAACTATGTGTATTCCGTTTTACATACTGTCGGATCAGACGAATCCGTATAAGAATATCGCACTGGAGGAGTATCTTCTCCGGGATGTACGGGAGGACGAGTGTATCCTTTACTTGTGGCAAAACCGTCATACGGTTGTTATCGGCGTAAATCAGAATCCGTGGAAGGAGGCGCATGTGAAAGAACTTGAGGGGGATGGCGGCTTCCTTGCGAGGCGGATGTCGGGAGGAGGCGCCGTTTTCCATGACTTGGGTAACCTGAACTTTACGTTCCTTGCGCATGAAGATAATTATGACATAGGCCGTCAGCTTGATGTGATCATTCGTGCGGTAGCCAAATTCGGCATACATGCCGAGAGATCGGGGCGTAATGACATCCTGACGGATGGGAAAAAGTTTTCCGGTAACGCTTTTTACAATTCATGCGGGCGTCGCTATCATCACGGCACGTTGCTTTTGGATGTGGACATGTCGAATCTTTCGCGTTATCTTAACGTTTCGCATACCAAGTTGCAGTCGAAAGGCGTTGATTCCGTCCGTTCGCGCGTGATTAACCTCAAAGAGCTTGCGCCTGATATGACGATTGGATCATTACAGGGTGCGCTTGTTGAGGCATTCGGGGAAATCTATGGCGGAACGCCGCAGTTATTACCCGAAGACAGATTGAACCGGGACAAGATTGCGGGATATGAAGAAAAATATGCGTCATGGGAATGGCGTCTGGGACGAAGATTGCCGTTTACAGTCGAGTACAGTAACCGTTTTGAATGGGGCGAACTGACGTTACAGTTTTGTGTCGAAAGCGGCGTTATAAAAGATGCAATCGCATATTCCGATGGAATGGATACCGATTATATAAAAGCGATAGGCAATACGCTTAGAGGATCTGTTTTCTCATCGTCCGAAATTAAGGCCAAATTGCGCGACCTGGCGCTTCTTGAACCGGTTGACAAAGCTATGCTCAATGATATAATAAGTCTTGTGGATGAGCATAATTTTTAGAACAAATCAATTTAACAGATGAAGAAACGAAATGCGGCGCTCGTATGTTTTTCAGGCGGGCAGGATTCAACGACCTGCCTTTTCTGGGCAAAAAAACATTTTGAACACGTCGAAGCCGTGATTTTTCAATAC
>JAISEJ010000235.1 GCA_031264155.1 Tannerella sp.
ATTGATTCAACCATTTATCGCAGTTATCTGTTGGATACATGTTATGTTGATGTTTACAGCGAAAGAGAACCTCATGAATACACGCTGACTTGCACGGAAAATCCGCAAATTCATTCCGAGATGGAAAACAATGACAGTATCCCGGCAGCACTGCCTTTGCAGATTGGTAAAGCCGCTCACGGCTTAATCGGCTTTGACCAGCATATGCAGGGACAGTACAAAAGGGATTCGTGTGATTTTTATAAACTGACAATGCCGCTTGACGGTACCAATTCCCTGAAAATTACCTTAAAAACTACCGCTAAAGCCGGTTATACCGGAACTGTCGGCTACAGGCTATGGTCGAAAACAGGGCAGATGCTGGCAAACAAATCGTACTTTTCATATACGGGTGGAACCATTGATTCAACCATTTATCGCAGTTATCTGTTGGATACATGTTATGTTGAAGTTTTCAGCGAAAGAGAACCTCATGAATACACGCTGATTTGCACGGAAAAGCCGCAAAGTCATTCCGACATGGAAAACAACGACAGTATCCCGGCAGCACTGTCTTTGAACGAAGGAGAAATTGCTCACGGCTTAATCGGCTTTGACCAGCATACGCAGGGACAGTACAAAAAAGACATGAGTGATTTCTACAAATGCGTCTTTAGCTCGAATGAGGATGAAAGCAAGACGGCTATCCCAAAAATCACGATAAAAGCGACGTCAAAAAGCATCTATACCGGAATTATCGGTTACCGGCTATGGTCGAAAACAGGACAGAATTTAGCAGAGAAATCAATAAGCATCTATGGTGGAGGCAGTATTACCGACAGTACGATATATAGCGACAACAATACAGTAAATATCGATACATGCTATATAGAAGTTTATAATGGGAGCACAAACGGATCCGAATACGAACTCCGGTACGGTAAAGAAATCTATTCCGCCGCTTTTGAAACGGTACTGTACAACAACAGGGTAAGCATCGTCAACAAATCCGCCGGATTGACGTTCGACTGGAATTTCGGCGACGGGACGCCTGTCAGCCATGCCAAAGTTCCCGAACACACATATGCCCGTCCCGGCACGTACGAAATTGTGCAGACAGCCCATTTCACCGTTCAGGGTAGAGATTTGAGCGTTTTTGCCAGGGATACGGTCGTTGTACACGGGATAGACAGCTATTCGCCGAAAGTAATCGGCAACAGCGATGCTTCTTCCATCGTTATTTATGGCGGTGGACTGGACGAAACGCTGGACGTCTGGCTCACGTAGGGCGCGACGACCGTTTCGCCTTCGGCCATCGAAAAGAAATCGCTCGGGCAGGTTACGGCCACCTTCGTTGTCGACGATATTCCATCCGGCATCTATGACCTGCACGTTAAGCAGGGAAGTTTGGTAGATACGGTATTTGCCGGCGGAGTCGAAGTGCAGGGGAAGGTTTACCCGAAAGTGATTTCAAACATCGAAGGCGTGAACAATTTCTTACTGCGTAGCGGATTCACTTCACCCTACAGCCTGATACTGCGCAATACCGGAAATATTGATGCACTCGGCGTAAGTGCCTATATCTGTGCGCCGGACGAGATGGAAATCACAATCAACAGTAAAAAATTTCAGGAACTTATCGACGTCACAGAATCGTTCGATTTCTATTGTAGCGAGTTTGACCGGTCGTATTCCATTCCCAATACGGAAATCATCGACCTGATGACAGCAATGGACTATGACTTCATTCCCGTGGATTCGGTGTACGAAAAGCCCTACAAGGGAAAGGCATATCATATATATGTCCCGAAAATTGCGGCAGGCGCCACGGTCAAAATCCCGTTCAAGGTGAAAAGCAATGCGCCGAATAACCATCGTTCGGAATTGATAAGCGCGGTGAATACGCCAAACTTTTTCAACACTTCATCAGCGGGAGATACGATTTCGGAAGGTCTGGTTGACAGGTTGAACGCACTGGTTTATTATTATATATCGGCTTTGGACCCGTCTATTCTGCAAAGCGCTACCGATATAGATACATGGACGAAAACATGGGACGTCGCAGACGCCATTGTACGCAAAATGCTGGCCGACGACCGCGACCGTAAAGGATATAAGGCCACAGCGCCCGACGGACTGCTCGACGATAATTATTACGACTACGGAATCCTGAAAAAACAGGAGGCGACGCTTGTGCTTCTGCTGGAAGCCATCGCAAAAGAAAATTCCATTGAACAGCGTCCCGACGGAATACTAAATTTTGCCGGCTCACAGCCTGTAAACACTCAGTCTTCTCCTCTCATATCGTTAAGAGGGAGTGATGAAGAGTCCAAAAAACAATTGGATGCCGGTCTTAACTTGCTTTATAATAACATAGTGATTGAGTTTTTTGATTGGCTGATGGGAAAGGCTCCTTTGAGCGGAGGCGCTGCAAGTGAAGGTTTAAACTCCGCCAAGGTCTCAACATATTGGGCGAAAAGGACTGTTGACAAATTGAACAGGCATATCGACATCATAGGCCAAAACGGTAACGGCAGTGGAGATGCGAACCATACAACAACGAATACCGGGATATCCTGGGATCCCAACGACATCACCGGCCCGGCAGGCGTCGGCGACGAACGTTACATAGCCGCTTCGCAGGCCATGAATTACGTCATCCGCTTCGAAAACAAGGCTGAAGCCGGCTTGCCCGCCGTATTTGTCAACGTTTACGACACGCTCGACGCGAACCGATTCGACCTGGAGACGTTTGAACTGTCGAGCGTCATGATCGGCGATGCCGTCCTCGAAATCCCCGCCGGACGCTCGTCTTACATCATGGAATACGACATGCGCCCGTCCAATAACTGCATCGTGAAAATATCGGCCAAGTTAGACCGTGAAACCGGCATTGCGCACTGGCAGATGATCACCCTCGACCCGGCTACCGGCGATTTGCCCGACGACGTGACCGCCGGCTTCCTGCCGCCCAACATCAGCGCGCCGGAAGGCGAAGGAAGCGTCTCGTTCAGGGTAAGGCTGAAAGACAACCTGGCGCATCGCGAACAGGTATCAAACCGCGCAAACATCATTTTCGACTACAACGAGCCGATCCTCACCAATACGTGGACAAACACGCTGGACATCGCCCGT
>JAISEJ010000016.1 GCA_031264155.1 Tannerella sp.
GGACAATCCCTCGACTCCGCCCCATTCGGCAGGGCCAATCAGGACAATACGGTCGGCGTTTGTTTTCCTTATTTCGGACAAAGCTTCCGAAGCCAAGTGGTTCCAGAGTGCGGAAGTTACCTGATCATTCGGTTCATTCAGCAGTTCGAATAACAAGCTGTCCGGATAGTCTTTAAAATAAGTTGAAATTTGACTCCACTGTGACAAAAAGCGTTCCCTCTGTTCCGTCGGGCGGGCGATCAATGCTTCGTGGTGATGCATATTGATAATGATGTGCAGTTTGTTTTTAAGCGCTTCATCTATTACGCTTTTTATCCTTTCCATAAATTGGGGATAAATGGTGTAGGGAGCCGTATTCATACTCCTGTCGGCCGGCTCCCAGCGGACAGGTACCCGTACATGCGTAAAGCCAAGTTCGGCAATCATTTTGAAGTATTCGGGATTCCACGGGTTTCCCCAGGCTTCTTCGGAGGGAGCTTCAAAGGTATCACCCAGGTTGATACCTTTTCCTAACCGTTCTTTCACGTCGAAAGCATGTTTTCTTTCCTGTGAAAATAACGGAAGAGTTAGTAAGGTGGCTAAACAAATGAAAGTAATTTTTCTCATGATTCATATATTTTGATTGATAGAAATAATTTAAACTGCCCGGCAAATATAGTTAATTAATTTTTATAAACCATATAAATAAAAGATTTGGATCAAAAGAACGTCGATACGTTATATCATTATGAGCGGAAAACAAATCGGTTAATGCCGGCTTTTACATTAGATTTCGAAAACAGAGAACCGGTTATGTACTCGTATGCAGAGTTGCCGGATTTTTACGCGGGAAGCATTATGAGATCCGTTCGGAAAGATCAGTTGAATTATGTTTCGGAAGAAGAAAGCAGTTTTATTGTAAACAGGAAGACTTTACGGGGAAGTTATTTCAAATTAGTCAACGATTTTTTCGGAGGAACGGAAATCCAATACCCCTCGTTCTGTTTTACGGATGGATACTATGTCAGGAATGTAGAGCCGGCTATATTACTTGCCGAGCTGGAAGAAGTCCTGGAAAAAAATAAAGACCTGCCTGTATCAAAAATAAATGATCTGACTGATTTCAAAAATTCCATCACGGAAAATGATAATAATTATATCCTGCTTGGAAAACTGAAACAGGAAGGATGGGACGGTTTGCAAAAGAATGCCGGAAGTGGAGGGCTTTTTTAATAAATGGTGAAATCATTCGATTTTATCACGAAACCTATACGGACAACGCTTTTATACCGATTATAATCCAACAGGTTCTCTCCGTATCCGTTATAATACTGGATAAACAGGTATTGGTTTACCTTTTTATTCATCTTGAAGCTCAATTCCCACTGCGTGTTGAAATTGAATGATTTTGTGCGCCATGTTGTCAGCAGGCCGGCATGGAAACGTTTATCGTCGTTGTAGTAGTTTAAGCCGAAATGTCCTATCCCGTTATATTTCAATATATCCCGGTTGTTGTCGCTGTCTATGACAGGCGCCCACAGCTTAATCTGAGCGTCGAGATTATTGCTCATCATCAGGTTTACTCCGAGCGACACCTTGTTCCAGCTTCGCGACATCAGGCTGTCTTTCCCGTTCGATTCATGCTCGAGCATGAGCATCGCTTTCCCGATATACCGGTTCCTGTGAATGATGAGATGTCCCAGTCCTATTCCGGGGTTGAAATTCAGATCGCGCATAGGCATCGATTCTTCCATTACGTTCCAGATCGTTTTTTGCGTGAAGTGAATAAAAAGGTACGTATCAAAAGGAAGGATACTCTTTGTTAGCCGCTGGCTTATGCTTAACTGAAATTTCACGTTCGAATTGGCAGCTTTTATTTTTTGTCCTAAAGGAATCCCTCCGGTAAAATAATTATCTTTGAAGAGTGTGAAATAGTTTCCGCTTTCGAGTTCCCTGCGCACGCTGTCGGCATTATAATCGGGGCCAAACTCATCAATGCTCTCTTTTATCTGCATGCGGAGATTGTCCCTCCATTCGTTCATCATCACCTGGCGTTCTTTTTTCGAACGTCGCCAGTCAGCTTCCTGCGCCGACAGGGGCAAGCATATGAAAAGAAAGAAAAATAAACCGGGCAGTTTTGACATATATCCTTTATTAAAAGCTTATCCGTGGTACTTGCGCAATTCGATTCTGAAGGTAGCGCCTTTGCCCGGCTCGGAGTTTTTTACGTATATTTTTCCGCCGGGGTATGATTCGATTATCCGTTTTACGAGTGAAAGTCCCAGGCCCCAGCCTCTTGCCTTTGTCGTGTAGCCGGGATTGAAGATTGTCTTGAATCGCGATTTGGGGATGCCTTTACCTGTATCCGAAATGTCAATGTAAACTTTTTTGGCGTTCTTCTCGACATGATAATTGATTTTGCCCTGCCCTTCCATTGCGTCAACAGCATTTTTGGTGAGGTTTTCTATTACCCACGAGAAAAGCGACTCGTTCATCAATACGAGCGCCGGCTCATCGGACAGTTCCGCGTTGATTTTTACTTTTGACGAGATGCGCGTGTTCATGTATTCGCATGATGTCTTTATCAGATTATTGATATTTAACGGCAACAGGTCGGGATTGGAGCCTATCTTTGAAAACCGGTCGGCAACCGTCTCGAGCCTTTTGACGTCCTTTTCCATTTCCTTGAGATATGCGCCGTCGACGTCTTTTGTTTTCAGGTATTCAACCCATGCGATCAATGAAGATATCGGCGTGCCCAGCTGATGTGCCGTCTCTTTCGACAAGCCTACCCACACTTTGTTTTGCTCCGCTTTCTTTGCGCTTATCAGTGCAAAAAACGACAGCACTATAAACACAAATACGACGGACAGCTGAATGTACGGAAACATCAGCAGCCGTTTCAGAAAGACGGAATCGTCGTAATATAAATACTGGCTTACCTCCTCATCTATCTTTATAACAATCGGCGGATTATTCGTCTTAAATTTCCTGATTTTATTTTCCAGGAACGAATCTGCGTCTTTCTCCGGAATGTTCAGGTTTTTATGTGAACTCACGGCGTCGTTTTCGTCACATAATATCGTCGGGACGGACGTATTGCTGGCGATAATCTTCAGGATAAGGTTCATCAGCGTGGATTCCGTCTCGTTATGCTTTTTTTCGAGCGCTTCGTAGCTTAGGGGCGCTTCGCTGTCGATATGGTCGAGGGTGTCGGGCGCCGTAAGAATGTTCATGGCCTCCGCCCATACTTCGGCTTTGACGCGCTCTTCCTTTGCCAGGCTTTTACTTAGCGAGTTGGATGAAACGACCGTTGCAATAACGATGAGTACTGCTGCCATGATAAAGATATAGGTCCACCACTGTCGGGAGTCGTAAATGCTTCTGCTCATAAGAAAAATAATGTTTACGAAACAAGAACGGGGAAAGCGGCAATATATTGTATGCGAAGCTTGAGCAATCCTGTCTTTCGACGGATAAAAGAGTTCGGTAAAGGTGTTGAAGAAAAAGGAAGTGACCCCGGTGCGACTCAAACGCACGACCTTCAGAACCGGAATCTGACGCTCTATTCACTAAGCTACGGGGCCAAAACGCTGCAAATGTAAATAAAAAACATGATTAACCGAATAAAATCCGGTTTTATTTTTATTTATTTGATATTTTCTTGCGCGGGACGGTTTTGTGCATCACATGCAATGTCCCGGCTTCCCGGCGGAATCCGCTCGCCCGGCAGAAAAAACATTCCTGTTTCATTTCTTCAGAAATAATATCCATTTCCAGTCGGCAGGATTGCCTGAGCCTACACTTGGAGTATATAAGAATATTTTTACTTTTTGACTTGGATTTGAAGCTAAATATTCTCTTGCTTTTACTACATTCTGCACGGATGACCAAACGGTATTGTATTCATCATCCCGTGCAACTTCATGGAAGACGGTTTCAAAGCCGTTTGCCGGAAAAACATAATTCTTGTCGGGAGTTATGGCAAAACGTTTTGCAGGCAACAGATTTTCCGGGTACTCGATTTTCCCGCATCCCATCCATATAACAGTCCCGTAAAACAGCATTTCATCTATTTCCGCATAGAAAAGTTTGATGCCGCCAAAATCTCCCGGAGAATCATAGTCATGGGTAATCGTGAATGTATTGGGATTTTCATCAAAACTCAACTCCTTTCCTCCTTCAAAATGACTGGTAGTATAATCAACAATCAACATTAAAACCGGATTGATTAAGGCGGGACTGTCGGATTCTTCATTTTTCTCGCAGGACGAGACCATTCCTGCTAAAAAAATCAATATTGCCGTGAATTTTAATGTGTTCATTTGCTTTATATTTTTGTGATTTGTGAAAGCAAAGGTATATGAAATAATTCAATTACCTGCGGACGAATAAAATTTTTTCCGGAAAATGGAGTTTTTCCGGAAAAATCTTTTTTTGAGGTGCTGGAGAAAAATAGACCTGCAATCGATAAAGAAAAAAGTCTCTGTTTCTGATTCCAAAATTGTTGGCGATGAAGCGTTGAATTTTACCGTTAAGATTTTCGGCTTTGGCATCGGTTAAGCCATTTTCAAAATAGCGAATAATTTCGGTCTGACGGTTTTCTATCATCCGTGCGACCTGTAAAAATTCTTTGATACTCGCCTGTTTTACTTTTTCTTTCTATCTCCGAAGTTCAGCGAGGAGTATTCCCGTATTT
>JAISEJ010000125.1 GCA_031264155.1 Tannerella sp.
GGGGTAAACCCCTAATAATTAAACTTGTAGAAGACACTAAAGCTTTGAATGAGATAGTTATTGTAGGGTATGGAACTGTTAAGAAAAGTGACCTCACAGGTTCGGTATCCTCAATTAAAACAACGGAGATACAGCAAACTCCTATGGTGTCTATTGATCAGGGACTGGTAGGACGAGCCTCCGGAGTGCAAGTTATACAGACTTCCGGTATGCCGGGAGCTACAGCTTCTATCCGTGTGCGTGGCAGCAGTTCGCTTCAGGGCGGGAATGAACCGCTATATGTCATCGATGGTTTTCCTGTTTACAGCGGAGGAGGATTCGGTAATACGGGAGGTAAGAGTTCGTTAAGTGGACTCTCAACAGTCAACCCTTCCGATATTGAATCCATCGAAGTACTTAAAGACGCTTCGGCTACGGCTATTTATGGCGCGCGTGCGGCCAATGGCGTTGTGTTGATTACCACAAAAAGCGGAAAAAAAGGAAGTGATGTAATTTCTTTTGAATCCAGTTTCGGATTCTCGAATGTTGTAAAAAAAATAGATGTGCTGAATGCTGCCGAATATGTCCAATTGGTCAACGAAGCCTATACGAACGATGGTTTGAAGGCTTACTATGACGATGCGGCCGTAGCCGAAATTATGCGGATGGGTAAAGGTACGGACTGGCAAGACGAGGTCTTTCGTCAGGGAACGTCGCAGAATTATCAACTGACTTTCTCCGGAGGAGACGCCAAAACACAGTATGCTATTTCGGGTAATTACTTCACACAAGATGGGATTGTCATCAGTTCGGATTTTGAACGCTATTCACTTCGTATCAATTTTGACCGTCATATATTAGATAACTTCACGGTCGGTACACACCTTTCCGCTTCACATACCATCAGCAATTCAGTTGCTACGGAAACAGGAGGCGAGGGGGGAGTTGTCACCGGAGCCATAAAAATGAATCCTATTATGCCCGTATATGCCGATGAACAAACCGGGGTTTATACGCAAGTGAACACGCCCGGCACTTTAGTGCCAAACCCTGTGGCTACAGCAAAAGAACGGAAGTTTAACAATGCCGCTTCGCGTTTGCTGGGAGACATCTATATGGAGTGGGAAATGCTCAAAGACCTGAAATTGAAAGTCTCCCTGGGAACCGACGTGATGTTTATCAAAAACAATCTTTATCTTCCTTCTACCATTTATCAGTCTGGAGGAAGGGCTACGGCGGAAGTCGCTGTAAGAAGAACGATCAACTGGTTGAACGAAAATACCCTCACATGGAATAAAGTCTTTGCCGAAGACCACGCTTTCAATGTGCTGGGAGGTTTCACGATGCAACGCAATAATCAGGAGCGGGTCTACGGGTCCTCCTCCGAATTTGTCAACGACGTAATGCAGCATAATAACCTTGGGGCCGGCTCGGTTTACAACAAACCCGAATCGGAGAATACTCAGTGGAGCCTGATGTCTTATCTGGCGCGTGTGAATTATACGTTGATGAGCAAATATCTTTTCTCCGTTAACGCCCGTATAGACGGCTCCTCCCGCTTTGGATCGAACAACAAGTTCGGATTCTTCCCCTCGGCGTCTGCCGGATGGAGAATAACGGAAGAGCCTTTCATGGAAGAAGTGAAAACTATACTACCCAATCTGAAACTGCGTGCAAGTTATGGCTTTACAGGGAATACGGAGATAGGTGTATATGAATCACTGGCTACTCTGGGATCTAATAACTGGACGATAGGAAACCAGTTAGTAACAGGTTTTTTTCCGAACAAAATTCCTAATCCGGATTTGAAATGGGAACGCACGGGGCAGTTAGATGTCGGGCTGGACATTGGTCTTATCGACAACCGTTTTCGTCTGACGGCCGACTATTACAGAAAGACCACGACGGACTTGCTTTACAGTGTAGCTATACCTGCCGTTTCGGGCTATCAGACGATGCTCAAGAATATTGGCAGTATAGAAAACCAGGGATATGAGTTTTCTTTGGAAAGCGACAACTTGTCAGGCCCCTTTACCTGGATTACCGCTTTCAATATTTCATTCAACAAAAATAAGGTTCTCGAACTTGGAGGCGAGGAATACAAGGAAATGGACGAAAGCGATGGACATTTGAAGACGGGTTCCGTTCGCCGTCTGATAGTAGGCGAACCTGTCGGGGTCTTCTATGGATACCGTTTCGATGGTATCTTCCAGAACGAAGCCGAGACAAAGGTTCAAACATCTTCTCCTTCGCCTATTGGCGTGGGGCTTCGCAGGTATAAGGACTTGAACGGAGATAATGTCGTAGATGCCAGCAACGACCGCGAGATATTGGGCGACGCCAATCCTGACTTCTTCGGAGGCATGGCTAATACCTTTGCCTGCAAAGGATTCGAATTAAACGTTTTCTTCCAGTATGCTTATGGAAACGAAATTTTCAATATGAATGCCGTAGAACTCGAAACGCCCACCGGCGGGCAAAATGCTTACCGGGAACTGCTCAATCGCTGGACGCCTGCCAATCCGAGCAATATTTATCCGAAGGCTACTACTAATCGCAATGTATTGATAAGTGACCGATTCATTGAGGACGGTTCGTATCTTAAATTAAAAACCGTATCTTTGTCCTACGGCTTCCCAGGCCTGAAGGCCCGGCATATACAGGGCCTCCGGCTTTACGTAACCGGTCAGAATCTGCTAACCTGGACTAAATACCGCGGATATGACCCTGAAGTAAGCTACCGGGGCGCCAGCACGCTGGAGGCAGGGGAAGACTTCGGAGGATATCCGCAGTCGCGGACATTTATGGTGGGAATAAAACTTGATATTAAGTAATATAAAAATCGAAACGTCATGAAAAGAATAATAACATATATACTTGTGATTATCGTAGCATTGTATAATGGCGGATGCGTCTCCTTCCTGGACGAATCGCCCGTAGATCGCCTTGTAATAGATAATTTCTACAGCAGTCAGAAGGATGCCGAGGCGGCGGTGAGCGCTGCTTATCAACAATTAAATAGCCTTTACAACCGGTTGATGTACAACGTTGCCGAACTGCCGACGGATGTGATGAAAAACGGATTGGGCATGCCTAATGCTTTTTTGCAGGATTTGGAGTTCATGCGGTATAATTCCGAAAATACCTTTATAAGGGATATGTGGAACAACAGCTATGCCGGTATCATGAAGGCCAATGCGGCTATCAACAATATCCCCAGGATAACAATGAATGCAGACTTGCAAAATCGCCTGATATCCGAAGCCAAATTCCTTCGCGCCCTGTATTATTTCAATTTGGTGCGCTTCTTTGGAGACGTGCCTTTGGTGACGCAGCTGGAGAGTATTGCCGATGCCATGGGGCCGCGTATTCCCAAAGATCAAATCTATGCGCAAATCATACAGGATCTTTCGGACGCCGAAGGCAACCTTCCCTTCCGTTCCCAATACAGCGCGAATGACGAGGGGCGAGTTACCAAAGGTGCAGCCAAGATATTGCTGGGTAAAGTGTACCTCACCCAGGGCGATTTCACCGCCGCCAAAGACAAACTGGCGGAAGTGGTGAATAACGAATCCCAATATGGCTATGGCCTGCACGCCAGCTATGCCGCTAACTGGAACACGGATACGGAAGCCGGAATTGAGGCGGTCTTCTATATCGAATATAAAAAGCCGCCCCTCACCGGTAATGGCGAAATGGGATTGGCCGGGCCTAAATACTCCGTGGCGGGCGGTAATATCGGCGTCAACGGCTCCAACGAAGCGGATATTCCTACGCAGGAATTGTGGGATTGTTTTGATGAGAACGACAAGCGCCGGGGTGTTAACCTCCGTTATGAGTTTTACAGTTTGATTGAGAACGACTACGTTCGCTCTTCCATCCCTTTGTTCGGGAAATACTGGATAGACAATCTCGGAGCTTCCGGCCAGTGCGACATCAATATGCATATCATTCGTTATTCCGACGCGCTGTTGATGTATGCCGAAGCTCTCAACGAAACGGGTGATTCGGGCTTGGCGCACGAAGTGCTAAACCGCGTGCGCGAACGTGCTTTTGGTGATGATTCGGGGAATTACGCGGGTCTCTCCAGGGAACAGTTTCGGGAAAAGATGCTCGACGAGCGTCGTCTGGAGTTTCCGATCGAAGGACATCGATGGTTTGATCTCGTTCGTACCGGGACATTCCTTCAACGGATGAGGGCGCATAGCGCTTACGAGGCAGGTGTGGCGGAAGCTAACAAGACGGACATCGCCGCAAACCTCAAGGACTATATGATTCTCATGCCCATCCCGCAACGGGAATTGGATTTGAACCCGGAACTGACACAAAATCCGGGTTGGCAGTAAGTAAAAGTTTTACCACGGGAGACACGGGGAATGTCGTGTCTCCCATATTTTTAAATATATAATCAATATGAAAACAGACAACATTTTATTATCACTCGGCGTGCTGGGCTGTTTGCCGGCTTGTACGGGGCAGAGGGAAGGGGAGGGGAGAAACGTTCCCTCCAAACCTGTGAACGTGGTCTTTATCCTTTCGGACGACCATCGGTATGACTTTATGGGCTTTATGAACCGTGTGCCCTGGTTGCAGACGCCGAATATGGACAGGATGGCGCGCGAGGGAGCGCATATCCGCAATGCCTTCGTTACGACGGCGTTATCTTCGCCCAGCCGGGCGTCTATCCTTACGGGTATGTATTCACATTCGCACAAGGTGATTGATAACTCGGCGTCGCTGCCGGAGGGACTGACATTCTTCCCCGAATACCTTCAGCGGGCGGGCTACCGGACGGCTTTCTTTGGCAAATGGCACATGGGGAACGATTCCGGTGCGCCTCAGCCGGGTTTTCACCATTGGGAAGGTTTTCGCGGACAGGGGGAGTACTATAACCCGCGCATCAATACGAATGGCGAGTGGATACAATATGAGGACAGTGTCTACGTGACCGACCTGATTACCGAACACGCTATCGGCTTCATGAAGCAGCAACAGCAGGATGGCAAGCCTTTCTTCGTTTACCTCTCCCACAAAGGCGTGCACGATAATTTCTCGGCGGCTAAGCGACACAAGGACTGTTACGCGAACGAGGAAATACCTCTTCCGCCTTCCTATAACACGCCCCACTATGGCCTGACGCAACTGCCCACCATCAATCCGGCTACGGGAAAAGCGGCTAAAGGGGAGGCGTACTATGGTGAAAGCATGTTGCCCGACTGGGTGAAGAGCCAGCGGGAGAGTTGGCATGGGGTCGACTATTCCTATCACGGTCGCCCCTGGGATGTACAGGTGCGCAAATATTGCGAGACGCTCCGTTCCGTGGACGAGAGCATCGGTTCCGTTCTGGATTATCTGGTCGAGGCAGGACTGGACGGGAATACGATGGTGATATACATGGGCGATAACGGTTTCGCCTGGGGAGAACACGGGTTGATAGACAAACGTCAGTTTTATGAGGAATCCGTCCGTGTTCCCATGCTCGTTCGCGCCCCCGGTCTTTTCGAGGGCGGCAAGGTTGTTGAGGGAATGGTGCAGAATGTAGACGTCGCTCCTACGATCCTCGACTATCTGGGCGTTGACAAAGGCGGGCAAATGGTGGGTTACTCTTTCCTGCCCCTCCTGCGCGACGAGCCGGTGGAATGGAGGCAGCGTATTTTTTATGAATATTACTGGGAGCATGAGTTCCCGCAGACGCCGACCATGCATGGCGTACGGACAGACCGCTACAAATATATCCGCTACCACGGGATATGGGATACGAACGAATTTTATGATCTCCGGGAAGATCCGGCCGAGACGCGAAACCTGATTGCATCTCCCGAACATCAGGAAATTATCAAAGAACTCAACCATGCTCTTTACGACTGGCTGGAGGAGACCGACGGCATGTCCATCCCCCTGAAGCGTACCGAGCGTCCGCACACCGACCATCGGAATCAGGGATATTATTGACAGTCGATAGATGCATTATGAATCTGATGAAACGATATGTAACAGGCGGCGCATTGCTGGGCGCCGCTGTGGGGCTGTCTGCCGCGACGCCTCCGCCTAATATTGTCCTCTTCTTTATTGACGACCTGGGGTATGGAGACCTGAGTATTACCGGAGCGCAGGGATACCTGACGCCTGCTATCGATCGTCTGGCGCGCGAAGGCATGTTCTTTTCCCAATTCTATGCGGCACAGCCTATCAGCAGCGCCTCGCGTGCAGGACTGATGACGGGCTGTTATCCGAATCGCATTGGCTTTTCCGGAGCGCTCAGTCCGCAGCAGACGGTCGGGATTCACGACGGAGAGATGACTATCGCCGAGGTACTCAGGCAGAAAAGTTATGCCACCGGTATTGTCGGTAAATGGCACCTGGGTAGCAGTCGCTGCTTCCTGCCTCTGCAGAACGGCTTCGACGAATACGTTGGCCTCCCTTATTCCAACGATATGTGGCCGGTGGACTATGAGGGCAACCGCGTAACGGAGGCGTCCAATCTCCCGAACAAACTTAGACATCCGGCGTTGCCTCTTATTGATGGTAACGAGACGGTGAGAGAACTTTGGACACTGGAAGAACAGTCCGAACTGACGACCTTGTACACCGAGCGCGCCGTCGAGTTTATAGAGAAGAACCGCAACGAGCCCTTCTTTCTCTACGTTGCCCACTCCATGCCGCACGTGCCTCTGGCTGTTTCCGATAAATTTAAGGGTAAAAGTAAACAAGGGCTGTATGGCGATGTCCTGATGGAAATAGACTGGAGCGTACAGGAAATACTGAGGGCTTTGAATGAACAGGGGCTGGAGGATAATACACTCGTTATATTTACTTCCGACAATGGCCCGTGGATCAGTTTCGGCAACCATGCCGGCAGTACAGGCGGCCTCCGCGAGGCCAAGGCTTCGACCTTCGAAGGTGGCCATCGCGTCCCCTGTATTATGCGCTGGAAGGGTGTCATTCCCGAAGGCGTCGTTTGTAACCGGCTGGCTTCTGCGATAGACATCCTTCCCACGCTGGCCGATATCTCCGGCGCGCCCCTGCCTGAGAAGCGCATCGACGGGATAAACATTCTCCCCCTGCTCAAAGGTGAGCCGGGAGCGGCTCCGCGGGAGACTTTTTTGTATTATTTCGGAAAAAATAACTTGGAGGCTGTGCGCGACGAACGTTTCAAACTGGTTTTTCCTCATCCCTACGTATCAAACGAATCTCCCGGCAAAGATGGCTTTCCCGGTCTTACGGGACGGGAAAGTATAGCTCTCTCGCTTTACGACCTTCGGCGAGATCCGGGAGAACGTTATAATGTCCTTCATCTCTACCCGGAAGTTGTAGCCCGCCTTTCCGCTGTTGCCGAACAGGCGCGCGAAGACCTGGGTGATGACCTGACCTCCCGCCCCGGCGCCAACAGGCGGGTGATTGGGGATGCGAGCAGGTGAAACATGCACTTATACTGCGTGCGGTTTAAAATTGTGAAATGGAGATAGTATCCTGAATCGGAACGGATTCTATCTGGGTATCAAAGTATCCTTTGAACCCCTTTCGGCAGAAAAAAACTCCCGTACAGCTCGCGGAACATGTTTATACTGTGCGCGGCATAAATTTGTGGAAAACGGATGAAATTAAAAAACAGATTATATTATGTAGAGACGCGAAGCATCGCGTCTCTACGATTTGTTTTTCTATTTTTATCTCACAATTTTCACCCAATCGCTTTTCCGAATGGGGTGAGCGCTAATCCTGCCATTTTGAAATGCTGCCGGCCGAACGGGATGCCGATAATGGTGATGCATAACAGTAACCCGAAAAATACGTGGCTGATGCTGATGCAGAACCCTCCGCATATCAGCCATACGATGTTCATCATAACGTTTAAGCAGCCGCCGGAGTTTCCGGTATCCGTTAAGTTGCTGCCGAATGGCCATAATGCAAGTCTTGCAAGTTTCAGGGTTTGCAGTCCGAACGGGATGCCGATGATTGTAATCATCAGAAGCAGACTTGATAGTGCATATTCAATGGCGGTTACAATGCCGCCGAATAAAAGCCAGAGAATGTTGCCTAATAATTTCATTTTTATATTTATTTATGTGTTAGTTATTATATGAAAACTATTGATCGTGCAGGGTCAATCCAAGGCTGTCCATTTCTGCAAATACGTTACGCTTGACGATTTCAAAACTATCCCTGAATTTAGCTTTTACCGGTTCGGAGGGCGGTGATTCCATTTTTAGCGGGTCTATCGGTTGGCCGTTTTTGTGTACGCGGAAGTCGAGATGCGGCCCGGTGGAAAGGCCGGTAGAACCTACATAGCCAATGACGGCGCCTTGCTTTACATGCGCCCCGTTTTGTATACCTTTTCCAAAACCGCTCAGGTGCATATAGGTAGTCGTGTAAACGGCATTGTGTTTTATTTTTATATAATTGCCGCCTCCTTTCGAATCAAATCCTTTCGTGATAACCGTTCCGTCGCCGATCGCTTTTACCGGTGTTCCGATAGGCGCCGCATAATCAACGCCATGATGAGCGCGGTATCGTTTGAGGATCGGATGAAAACGGGCGTTAGAAAACCTTGATGTTATCCGGGAGAAATCCAGCGGCGCTTTCAGGAATGCTTTGCGCAGACCGTTTCCCTGTGTATCGAAATAATCGCGGATACTGTCCTGAGTAAATGGGATTGCGGTAAATTCCTTGCCCTGATGTACAAAGACGAGACCTTCGACGGAGGATATCTTCAACTCGGTTGTATCGTCAATATATGCCACATCGTATATTACACGGAAAGAATCGCCTTCTTTTACATCAAAAAAGTCTACCTGCCATGCAAGGATATCCGATATTTTCAGCGCCAATAAAGGGTCTGCCCCGTTATTTTTTATGATATTCCATAAAGACGTTTTTATTTTGCCCTCCATGTATTGGCGTTTCAAGCGTACTTCTTTGTTGTATTCGTATGTTTTGATGCTGTCGGCCGTAATATCAATGATGGAAAAATCAGTCAGAGATTTTGCGAAGACAATATATTGAATTGCGGCAAGACTGTCCTGTGTGGTTAGTGTGGTGTATGTCATGCCAACCCTTAGTTTTCTCGGATCCAAGACCTCTGCCGACGCTTTGCAAAGGTTGTCGGTCATTTTTGCCGTAAATCCGAGTCGTGTAAATATGGCAGAAGGGCTGTCGCCGCTTTTTATGATGTAATCTGTCATATCAAGCGAATCTACACGGAGGCCATATTCATATAAATGACTTTGATTATCAATCCATTCTTCGCCGATTTCTTCTTCCGTTACTTTTTTCTCTCCTTTTTTGCAGGACGTGGATAATGAAAAGCAGAGCAGCAATATTGCACCTGTTTTTAAATACCTGCAATAAATGTTTGCGAATTTACCTGTTATAGTCATCATATAAAAGATATTTTTTACGTATTTCTTTATAGGCATCCAGATCATTTTTCCAGGATGCACGGATATCTTCTTCGCTCATTCCTTTTATGATCTGTCGGCGGAGCATGTCCGTCCCGGCTAATAAATCAAACCAGTCCGGACGTGCAAAAAATGTTTTCTCGTCGCGGCCTGATTTTTCAAAAAAGCCGATAACAAATTTCAAAGACAGTCCGCCTTCAAACGATTGGTTTCTGAGATCAATGCCATAACATATTTTTCCTTTATGCATGGGGTTCATGTCCATTCCTCTCAGCGGTTGCGGTATAAAGGTGAAGCTGCCGTATTTTTTGTCGGGATTACCCAATATCTGAAAAGGAACCCACGTACCTCTCCCGACGCTTATATTCGTGCCTTCAAAAAAACATAAGGACGGATATAGGCGGATAGACAGGTCATTCGGCAAATTAGGCGAAGGTTTGACCGGTAAACCGTACGGCTGGCCATGACGCCAGTTCTTCATTGGAACGACCGTCAGGCGGCAACTGTTTTTCCCCGTTTGTATCCATCCCTCGCCGTTTATCATGCGAGCAAGTTCTCCTACCGTAAGTCCGTAAAGGACCGGTATCGGATCTATGCCGACAAACGAAGCAAATCCTTTGGCACGTACCGGCCCGTCAACATAATCATTGGGATTGGGGCGATCAAGAACGATAAAATCCTTGTTGTTTTCGGCGCAGGCTTCCATTGCATAATGCATAGTACTTATGTAGGTGTAAAATCGTACACCTACATCCTGAATGTCGAAAATGAGGACGTCAATATCGGATAACTGCAAAGACGTCGGCTTATAGTTATTGCCGTAAAGAGAGACAATCGGTATGCCTGTTTTGCCATCGACATAGTTTTTTACATTGGCTCCTGCTTCGTTCGTTCCGCGAAAACCATGCTCGGGAGTAAAAATTTTTTTTACATCGAATCCCTCATTTACGAAGATATCCGAGAAATGCGTGCCGTCATTCGATACGGAAGTTTGATTCATGATAAGTCCGATACGCTTTTGTTTCACCAAGTTTTTTATGACGTCTGTTTGTTCGGTGCCCATTATTATTTCCGGATTTGCACTTGTTTGAGTCGTTTTTGAAATCATCCTGAGACTAGTTTCCGGTTGCACAGGCTTCATTTGGCCTGCATTTGTATTTGAAATGGTTACAATAGCGACGATAAATATGTATTTTGAGTAAAAACTAATATTCCGCATATAGTATTGTTCTTATTTTCTCGCAAACTTACAATAAAAAAGGGAATCTTTTGCATGAATAATAATAATTTTGGTAGTGCTTTAAAAAGTTAGCTGCTATAAAAATATGACAAAGAAGGAATAAGTTGTATTTTTGTTGAATGAAAATAAAGAATAAAGGTAGGGTATTCATTGCTATTGATATGGTTCCCTAAGGATACTTTGAGAGTCTAAAATAACTCTTTGAGAGTCTAAAAGAGCTCTTTGAGAGTCTAAAATAACTCTTTGAAAGTCTAAAAGAGCTCTTTGAAAGTCTAAAAACTCCGGCAACGAACGTCATCCGGACGACGCAGAGACCAAACGCAATGAATAAAAATGCAAAATCGGATGTGGGAAAATCCGTCTGAAACGTCTTATATCATGATAACAGGAATAGTTTTTATTTAACATTTAATATCTGATGCCTATGGAAAAAAAGAAAATGAAACCCTAATCGTACAGCTCACTAAAAAAGGAAAGGTGTGGAAGACCTTTCCTTTAGCGTTCGGTTATAAAGAAAGTATTAATCAACTCAATTATTAAAACTAAACGGTTACAAATGTATGAACAATCTTTTAATTAAAAAAATCGTACGACATCAATATGTCGTCAAAGTTGTTAACATCATGAGAATTTACATTCTATTAGTGATTATTGGCGTAACACAGGCCATGGGGATGAACACATATTCCCAGAAAACCTTGATAAATCTTCACATGGACAATACGACCGTCGAAGACGTTA
>JAISEJ010000135.1 GCA_031264155.1 Tannerella sp.
ACAAAAGGGCTGAACAAATTACTGCTGAACAAAGATGCCATCACGAACGAGTTGAATAATCACTGGGCTGTTGTGGCGGAAGCCATTCAGACCATTTTACGTCGTGAAAATTATCCCAAACCTTACGAAACGTTAAAAGAGCTGACGCGTGTAAACAACGAAATAACAAAGCAGTCTATATACAATTTTATTGATTCTTTAGATTTAGACAAAACGATTAAAAACGAATTGAAAGCAATTACACCATATAATTATGTGGGTATATAATGTACAAGTTATATTTATTAACGTAATCGTGAGATTGCAATTATTCAAACTAAATAAAATTAAGACATGGATTTAACAGAGAAAAATGAATCGAAAGCCACATCAGGAAATGGATTTACAG
The DNA here is from genome assembly GCA_031264155.1 of Tannerella sp. GTDB lineage: Bacteria > Bacteroidota > Bacteroidia > Bacteroidales > Tannerellaceae > Tannerella. Next base: position 389 of record JAISEJ010000135.1, read on the forward strand.
ACAGGGAAGATTTATCTTCGGGAGATTACGGACAAAACAATTCCACCGATTCGGATGAAAAGCCGAAAGGAAAACGTTTACGTATCAAAGACACACGCAAAGTAGACTACAACAAGTCTATGCCAACCAGTCGCCCTTATCAGCCCGTATATGGACAGACAAGACAATCGTCGCCTTTTCAGCAACGTCCTTATCAATCGCAAGACGAGGATGACATGCCACAACGACGCCAACACACCGGAGATAATGAACCTTATTCCGGTGAAGGAGGTGGCTATCAAAAGCGAAGCTACAACCAATCCGGAGAACAAGGTGGCTATCAGCAACGCAATTACCAGAGTGGAGAACAAGGAAGGTACCAACAACGTAATTACATCCAAGGTGGAGAACAGAGAGGTGGTTACCAACAGCGCAATTACGCTCAAAACGGAGAACAAGGGGATTATCAGCAGCGTAATTATAATCAGGGTGGATATCAGCAAAAACGCAGTTATAACAACCAGGATGGATATCAACAACGAAGAAGTTATGATCAGGGAGGAAGTAACAGACAAGGCGGAGGATATCAACAGAGAGGATATAACCAAAACAGCGGATATAACCAAGGTGGAGGTTATAATCAAGGCGGTGGTTACAACCAAGGTGGCGGATATAACCGCGGTGGATATAACCAGGGCGGATACCAGCAAAGAAGACCCGGCGGTGGATTCGATATGCGCAAGCCACAGCAAAGAAGTTACTCAAGACAAAGTTTCCCAAAACCTGTTAAATATCAGGAAATAGTAACGGATCCTTCGGCACCTATACGTTTAAACAAATACCTTGCAAACGCCGGTGTTTGTTCACGCCGCGAAGCCGATGAATTTATTCAAGCCGGCGTTATAAAAGTGAACGGCGAAATAATAACAGAACTCGGAACAAAGATAACACGCATGGATAAAGTTACATTTCACGATCAACCAGTGCAAATAGAAAGCAAGATTTACCTCCTGCTGAATAAACCGAAAAATTGTGTGACAACATCCGACGATCCTCAGAACAGGCAAACCGTAATGGACCTGGTAAAAAACGCATGTATGGAACGTATCTATCCGGTAGGCCGCCTGGATCGTAATACAACCGGTGTGCTATTGCTCACAAATGACGGCGAAATGGCGGCCAAGCTAACGCATCCGTCATTTAAAAAGAAAAAAATTTATCACGTATGGCTTGACCGCGAAGTCGCGGTGGACGACATGGAAAAACTGGCTAACGGTATCGAACTGGAAGACGGCGAAATACATGCAGATGCTATAAGCTATGCAAACGAGGAAGATAGAAGTCAAGTCGGCATCGAAATACATTCCGGCAAAAACCGTATCGTAAGGCGTATGTTTGAAACGCTCGGATATCATGTAACAAGACTTGATCGCGTATATTTCGCAGGATTGACAAAGAGAAATCTGGGACGCGGAAAATGGCGTTATCTTTCGGAGCAGGAAGTGAATGCACTTCGTATGGGAGCTTACGAATAATGCAAAAATTGTCTATTTAGTTTAAACAGATGCAGTTATGATTAGAACAAAAATTATTGATGTTTTGAAAATGGATGCGTACGGCACGGATATAAACGTCAAAGGCTGGGTACGCACGCGAAGAGGGAGTAAACAGGTTGTGTTCATCGCATTGAATGATGGTTCGACGATACATAACATCCAGATTGTTGCTGAAATAAATAAGTTGGGAGAAGATACGCTCAAGCCGACAAACACTGGTGCGTGTATCAGCGTAAATGGCAAACTGGTTCAGTCGCCGGGGAAAGGACAGAACGTTGAAATACAGGCAGAAAACATTGAGATTCTGGGAACAGCCGACTCCGATTCATACCCTTTGCAGAAGAAAGGCCACTCAATGGAATTTTTACGCGAAATAGCACATCTGCGTCCGAGAACAAACACTTTCGGCGCAATTTTCCGTATACGCCACAATATGGCGATCGCTATTCACAAATTCTTTCATGACAAAGGCTTCTTCTATTTTCATACACCGATCATAACGGCGTCCGATTGTGAAGGTGCAGGACAAATGTTTCAGGTAACGACTCTTAACTTATATGACTTGAATAAAGACGACAGAGGGGCGATCATTTACGACAACGACTTTTTTGGCAAACAGGCCAGCCTGACGGTCTCCGGACAGTTGGAAGGCGAATTAGCGGCTATGGGATTAGGGGCCATATACACATTTGGCCCCACATTTCGGGCGGAAAATTCAAATACACCGCGCCATATTGCAGAATTTTGGATGATTGAACCGGAAGTTGCATTCAACGAGATAAAAGAGAATATGGATCTCGCCGAAGATTTCATAAAATATTGCGTGCAATGGGCGTTGGATAATTGCCGTGACGACATACAGTTCCTGAACGATATGTTTGACAAAGAATTGATAAGCCGGCTGGAAGGCGTACTGAAAAATGAATTTGTGCGTTTATCTTACACCGAAGGGATCAAAATTCTTGAAGATGCCGTTGCAAAAGGATTTAAGTTTGAATTTCCGATCTATTGGGGAGCAGACTTGGCATCCGAACACGAACGCTATCTTGTCGAAAATTACTTCAACCGTCCCGTCATACTCACTGACTACCCGAAAGAAATAAAGGCATTTTACATGAAACAAAACGACGACGGAAAAACCGTACGCGCAATGGATGTCCTGTTTCCGAAAATCGGTGAAATAATAGGCGGTTCGGAACGTGAATCGGATTACGACAAGCTTGTAATGCGTATTCAAGAAATGAATATCCAGATGAAAGACATGTGGTGGTATCTTGATACACGTAAATTCGGCACATGTCCGCATGCTGGATTCGGACTGGGGTTCGAACGCTTGCTCATGTTCGTTACAGGAATGGCAAACATCCGCGACGTAATACCATTCCCCCGCACCCCGAACAACGCAGACTTTTAATAATCGACAAGATTAGTATAGGAAGAACGCAGATTTCCAACATATAAGATACCCCCCCCGGATTGCATATAATGTGATCCGGGGGGCTTTTTTTAATACCATTGATATAAGTGAAAACTATACGAATGAGACAGATTAGTTAAATAGTGTCTGCTGAAAAACTCCCGACGCATTGATATTTATTATATTCTGTGTATATTTGTTGTGTTTTAATGCAAGGAAATATGAAAAAAGAGCGCAAAAGTCGTGCATTTAATCC
>JAISEJ010000138.1 GCA_031264155.1 Tannerella sp.
GGATTAAATGCACGACTTTTACGCTCTTTTTTCATATTTCCTTGCATTAGAACACAACAAATATACATAGAATATAGTAAATATCAATGCATTGAATGTTTTTCAGCAGACCCTACATAGCTAAAACCCTGATTACAGCATCAATCTCTGTTATTCTTTGTATAGTATGCTTATACTTAAATTCTTTTCGCCAATTCTTCATCGGTTATAATCGTCAGTACGGCAAGTCCGTCGGGGGTCATGCCATTTGACTGAATGGCAAAAAGCGAGGCTACAAGCGTTTCCCTTTCATCCGGGGTCAGTATTTTCCCTGCAGGAATAGCGGTCGCTTTCGCAAGCGACAATGCCATTTTTTCAGCTCTTTTCTCCAGCTCGTCTGCTCCGTTTTCTATTGCTGCCGCAACAATCTCCTTTACCAGCTCCGCCGTGCTTCTGCCCGAAACATCTGCCGGCGCTCCATGTATGGCATAACTGTTGCCGCCCATAGGCATGAGATCAAAGCCCAAAAACTTTATTTCATTCGCCAGTAAAGGCAATAATGACAATTCTGCGGCCGTAAATTCCACCATTTCGGGGAACAGCAGTTTCTGGGAAACCGCCTGTCGGCGGGCTATATTACGGATATACTTCTCAAATAAAATACGAACATGCGCACGGCGCTGGTCGATGATGACAAGCCCGGATCTCAACGGTGTAATAATATAACGGTTCCTGTATTGAAAGCAGGGATTGGATACATCCGCGAACATCTCGTCGTCGGCGTCGCCGGGCATCACGCCTGCCGACGCCGAAGCGACACCTTCCTGCTTTTCTCCGGCGGAGAAGCCTTTATCCGGCAGCAGCAGGGACTCGCGCTCATTTTCAAACCCTTCATACAATGATTTCCAATCATCCGATGGGCGGCGCACAGTCGTTTCTCGAAAGGGGTTGTAATTTTTGTTCACCGTCAATTCGGGAGGCTTAACTTTGCCTGTGTTTTCCTGCGAAGGATTGTAAATGGGAATACTGATTACGCCTGCCGCCTCAAAATCTATGGACGGAACGGCGTTCGATTTTGCCAGTGATTCGCGCACAGCTGAATGGATAATTTGCCATACAGGGTGTTCATTTTCAAATTTAATTTCCGTTTTGGTCGGATGAATATTTACATCAATCGTCGACGGGTCAACATCAAAATAAATGAAATAATCTGGCATTTCCCCTGCCGGTATCATTTGCTCATAAGCCTGCATCACAGCCTTATGGAAATATGGGTGACGCATATACCGCCCGTTCACAAAGAAGTATTGCATGCCGCGCTTTTTTACGGAATCGACACGCCCTACAAATCCCCGTATGCTAATCAGGGATGTATCCGTGTCTACCGATAATAATTTCTGATTAATGCCTTTCCCGAACATGTCGACAATACGCTGTCGCAATCCGCATACCGGCAATTCAAACAGGACCATTTCATTATGACGCATCGTAAATGATATATCGGGGTGAACAAGCGCTACGCGTTCAAATTCCGTAAGTACATGGCGCAGTTCCGTTTCATTCGATTTAAGAAATTTGCGGCGGGCGGGAACATTATAAAAAAGGTTTTTCACGGAGAATATACTGCCTTCGTTGCAGGCTTCCGGCATTACGGAGTCGAGCGTCGAAGCCGAAACAGACAAACAGACACCCGTTTCGCCGCCTTTTACGCATGTTCGCAACTCCACCTGCGCGACAGCAGCAATAGAAGCTAAGGCCTCGCCACGAAACCCCATGGTATTGAGCGAGAATAAATCATCAACGGACGATATTTTAGAGGTGGCATGACGCTCGAAAGCCATACGTGCATCCGTCTCCGTCATTCCTTTTCCATCATCAATTACCTGAATAAGCGTACGACCGGCGTCTTTTATATTCACTGCAATATTTTTTGCCCCCGCATCTATGGAATTTTCCATTAATTCCTTTACAACGGATGCGGGACGCTGAATGACTTCCCCGGCAGCAATTTGGTTCGCAATATGGTCAGGCAATAAATGGATTATATCGCTCATGCTTCATTATGTCATAAAGAAATACCAAAAGATGACTCCTAATAGGACGATGATAAGTATCAGGCGCATGTTTTTATATACGCGGTTACGGATATCATCTCCCCGATCCCTGCTTTTTTTCAGATGCGTAGTTCCCTCGATAAAGCTGCCTTTTATCGCCTCCTTATATTGCTCATAATCCGCTTCTTCGACCCCCAGCTCTACTTTCACTTTATGAATACGCTTCTCCAGAGCCTCTTTACGCGGATCATAATAAATCGGCTTATGCTCAAACTGACGAGGCTTGCGCAAATTATAAAAACTAAATACTCCCATAATATATATCGGTTAAATTCTTTACTTATTTTCTAATATCAAAGATTCCACCGAACTTTCCGTTTCGGCTGGCGGCACATCGGGTTGTTCTGCAACCGTTTTCTTTCTCTTGTAAAAACGGAAAATATCGTACCTGTCAACCGGACGCAACTCTTCATGCCATACAAATTTCTTCAGAGTCTTCTGTTCTTCGGTCAAGTCCGGCAGAGGTATCAATTTTCCGGTAGTCAGAGGCCACCATTTCAGTTTTTTTATTTTGCCTTCCTCATCCATCCAAAGAGAGAAATATGATGTTTG
>JAISEJ010000140.1 GCA_031264155.1 Tannerella sp.
GGATTAAATGCACGACTTTTACGCTCTTTTTTCATATTTCCTTGCATTAGAACACAACAAATATACATAGAATATAGTAAATATCAATGCATTGAATGTTTTTCAGCAGACCCTACATAATAGTGCAGTATAGCAGAGGTATTACTTTTTGCTCTTGGCGGCTTTGCTTGTTGTCCGTTTCTTTGCTTTTTGGGCTGCCTGACGTTCTTTTTCCCGTTTTTTCTGCGTGGCTCTGCTGTCTTTCTCTTTTTGTTTCTTTTGTTTCAGGCGTTCTTTTGCCGCTTTTTCTTTTTCTTTACGTAAACGCTCTTTCTCTTTAAGCTGTTGTTTTTTCTGTTCCCGGGTTGCTTTTTTCGCTTCTTCTTTAGACAGTGCGTTTTCCGCCTCCTTTACAGCGGCTTCTTCGGCTTCCTGTCTGCGTATTTCCTGAATCTGTTCGAATGTGAGTTCTCCGTCCACGCGTTCCAGCGGATTTTCGTTGACGGCGACGCTGTCGACCGGTATTTCTTCTTCGGCGGCAAGTTCTTTTGCCGTATTTATGCTTTCCTGAATCTTTTTATACTCGTCCGTGTTTTTGATACGCTTGAAGAGCTTTTTGAATATATTATCCCCTTTTGCCTTAGGACGTTCTCCTTCGTCCGCATCTTCGTCCGGGACCGCCTTCTTGGGAATAATTGATTGCGGGATTTCGACAGGCTGTTCCGTTATGGCATTATTTTTGGAGATTGTGACGGGTTCTATGGCCTGTTGCGTTTCAGGCTCTGTTTCTTCCCGTTCGACAGGCTTCTCGGTCGGGATTACCATCGGTTCGGAGATGGTTTCATTTTCGCTTTTAACCCTTTCGGCTTCTCTTTCGTCATTTATTCTCGCTTCTTCTTCCGCTTTTCGGTCGGTTTCCACGCGAACGCGCCAGCGGTTAACCAATCCGGGCGCTGTTGCATCATAATTTTCAACGAAGAATGTCATATATTCCTCCAGAGTTTTTCCGTGCATCAGTGTATTATAATTCTCATCGGAGATAGGGAAGAATGTGACGATATCGTCGAGTACGGACGCATATCCACCTTCTCCGTAAATCATGCGATAGTATTCGATTATCTCGCTGAGATTATTAAATCCGCTGACTGTAAATATGGTCAATGAACCGATTTCTTCGAAGCCAAGGTCAAATCCTTTTACGCGGAAATTGGCAAAATTGTATGCTGCTACTGCATAGAGTAACTGGTTGCGGTCTATGCTTCCCGTCGTGTATATAAGCAACATTCTGTGCGGCGTTTCCTGCTCTGCGGAGAAAGTGCGTGCGGAATCTTCCGCCGACAACATGCCGTCTTCACCCAAGCCGAAACGCAGATCCCACGTCATTGTAGAAAAACTGCCCTGCATCAGTTTGCGTCCGCGAAGAAGGCCTTTCAGCATCTCGCCGGCAAGTTCCGAAACGTCGGCGTTGGGATATTTTTCTATCAGAAGAGTAAGCGCTTCCTGGAAGCCTTCGGGGTCGCCTGCCTGAACGTAAGTAAGCGCGTTCAGGAACATAAATTTAGGCATCAGTTCGGCCAGTGGATATTTAGCGCCGACCTCCCGGTAGTTGCGCCGTACCGCGGACGTGTCTTCCGCATGATAATATTCATAAGTCGTTTCATAAATAGAATCCAGTACGCTGTTCATCATTCGCATATTATACTCATAATCGGGATCGGAGATCGCTATTGCATAGTCATTATCGGGAAATTCGGCGAGCATCCTGCTTTTGTATTTTTCCGCCAATGCCGTATCTTTATAACGCAGAGCCATAAGATAGATCTGATAGTAATAATCCGGCCTGTATTCATTATCCGGGAAGCGGCGGTCAAGTTCCTCGAATGTCCCGACGGACAAATCCATGTTTTCGAGTTTGTCCTTATAAATCATTCCCATGTTGAATAGTCCGTCTGCAACAATAACGTTCGAAGCCTCCAGATCTTCTTCCGTAAGCGGAATCTGTTGCAGGTAATATTCGCGCGTTTTCGGATCCGAAGCGAGCGAGTCCGGCGTTGAAGATAACGAATCCGCCGGCAAGCCCGCACCTTCGGACATTTCGCCCGGCACATCGGTTGAGGCGGCCTGTTCGTCGTCGGTCGGCAGGAGCGCCATTTTTTTGTTTCGCCTGCGCCAGTTATCTTCGAGCGTTCTTTTGCCCCATTTGCTCTGGAACTGTGTTTTTCCCTGTGCCGTGACTTGCGGGTTATAGAAATAGAAAGAGTTATCGCCTCCTCCTGCGGAAGCGGACATCTGCGGCATAGCCATGTTATTCCGCGCAGGGAGGTTTGAACCCATAGAGGCCTGGTTTGCCAGATACTCTTCTTTTTTCGCTTCTTCCTGAGCCTTTTTTTCTTCTTCGATTACCTGTTCTATGATTTTATCAATAGCGGCAAGACGTTCATTTTCGGGCATACGGGCAAGTTCCTGCAGGCTATCCTGCAGATGTACGGCTTCATAATGTATAACGAGTTCGTCGAGCGTTTCCGACAGACGCGCCACACGTTCGTAGTCCTTATATTCCTTTTGTATACCTGCGAGTGCGCCGCTGAAACAGGGCTGTGCATTGAGGTAATCTTTTTGTGTGAAATAAATATCGCCCAGCCGGATTTGACAGATAGCCTTGTCCATCCCGTTCTGCGTACTTTTTTCAATGCCCTCGGCGTAACACTCGATAGCCTTTGCGGTGTCCTGTTGCGTCATATAAACATTTCCCATGGCATAGTATACCTGATCAAGAAAATCTTTGTTTTTATCGCTTTTGGCCATACGCCTCAGCATTTTGAGCACCTTATCGTAGTTGCCTCCCGGGAAGACTTCCGTTTGCCGTATACGCGAGGCAAATTCTATTTCGTAAGGAGGGTTTGATGACGCCACTTTCCCAAATGTCCGGTAAGCCTGTTCATTTTGGCCGGCGCTCATGTATATTTGCCCTAGCAAATAGCGCATACGTGAACGCTGACGTTTGTTTTTTTCCGATTTGACGGCGTTTTGCAGATAAGGTATCGCCTGCTCAAGCCGTTCGCTTCGGATAAGGTAATCGGCATACATCCGGTCGTATTTTTTTTGCAGTTTGGGAGGGACACCGTTTTCCCCGAGCTTCTTCAGCGCATTATTCGTTTCGTAAAACCAATCCATTTCGGTATAACAGCGCGCCTGCCATATTCGCGCCTCGGCAACAAGTTCGGGGTCTGTCGCAAAATGCCTCGCGATATACGAAAAAGTTACGGCCGACGTCAGGAAATCGCCGTTATAAAATTGTCCTTCGGCAATCAGCAGCCAGCAATGTTTCATGAACGGATTAAATTCTTCCTGTGCCTGCAGTTTCACCTGTTTCGGGTCGTTCTGCCAGCCTGCCTTACGGGGAGGTTTGTCTTTTATGGAATGTAGTTTTATGGCTTTGTTTCCTTTTTCAATGGCGCGGTCGAACGGGCCGCCGGTGGAGTTTTTTTCTTCTTTGTAAATTCCGCTGACAGGGTATACGTATATTTGTTCGGTATAACTTTCTTTATATCCATCGTTCATTGATTTTAAAGCCTCGTCAAACGAGGTTTTTCCGTTGAAGTAGATGTTGTAGCGCGAATTGAGGGAGTGATAAAAACGATTCATCGCAGTGTTTTTGCGCGCACCGCACGAACCAAATACAACGATAACGACTACCGATGCTGCAATTATATAAAGCCTTTTTTTAAAAAATAACATGCCCAAGCTACATAAATGATTGCATTAACTATAAAATAACCAAAAAAACAGCTAATTATTGCCTTTCGGCGTAAATTTAGACTGCAAATCATTTTTTTGACATGCCGGCAAACTTCTTTTTTTGAATAAACAATGAATATATTGCTTTGGCAATCAAAAATATAACGATAAGAATCAAAATAATAAACGCTCCGGACGGAATATTGAAGTAATAAGACAGGAACAGGCCGGATATACATCCCGAAAAGCCTAATATGCTGCTTGCGACGGTGATTTTATGGTAATTTGAAGTGAATATATTCACCGTCACCTGCGGTATCGTTAGGATACTCATGAGCAGCATAATTCCTACGAGGCGGATAGACAGAACAATCGTCGCCGATATAAAAAACATCATGCCGTATTCTATGAAACGTACCGGCAAACCTTGCGTAAAGGCAAATTCGCGATCGAATGCCGTGTATATGATCGCTCTCCTTCCCAATAAATATACCGAAATCAGAATGATTGTCAGGACGGCCATCCAAAAAATATCCGTTTTGGATACAGTTAAGATGTTTCCGAAAAGATATGCGGAGAGATTCGGGGTATAGCCGGGCGTGAGGAAGATGAAAATCACACCGATTGCCATACCGAGCGACCAGATGGATGCAATTACGGAGTCTTCGCGTATTCGCCTGTAACTGCCGGAATGACTGAAATACTCTACGCCGAAAGCCGACAGAACCGCAAAAATCAGTGCGGACAACAGCGGATTCATTCCTGCATAAAAACCGATTCCCAGTCCGCCGAAAGACGCATGTGTAATACCTCCGCTTATGAATACGATACGGCGAGACACAACGTATGTGCCCACGATACCGCATGCGATAGCGGTAAGCAAACTTGCCCAAATGGCGTTTTGAAAAAATGTATATTGTAAAATGTCCATAAAAACTTAATGTTGGCAGGTCAAATCCGACCGCATGATTAATCTATATTTTTTTATGTACGCGCGTGCGATTGGAATCGTACCCTTTCACAAGGCGTAACGCCGTTCTTCAATGATGAGTAAGGCCTCGTCTTTCAGTTGTTCCGGCAGATTTATGCCCCGAAGTTGCAAGCTGCGTAACCAGCCGGCAACTTCCGCTTCGCGCAAAGTATATAGCACTTCACGAAATTCTTCGACTTCCTTTTCATCATATCGATCAGGCTCCGTCCCGCGATATGCGTCCAATTCTTCATCATCGTAATACTCAACCTTTTTACTTATTGCCGCAAGCAGGCTGTTTCGTTCGCACACTTCATGTTGGCCACAACATTCCGCAGGAACAACCGTATGACCGATTGCCTCCGTTTCATTATTAGCGGATAATCGCCGTCTACGGTTGTCAAAGAAACCGATTATTGCCGTTATAATGCCTAAAATGATAATTCCGAAAACCAGGTACCACATAATCTCAATTTACATTTATAGCTGTTAGTGACTCGTTATTGAAAATCCGGATTTTTGAAGATCTTCCCAATAAGAAGGATAGCTTTTCGACACGACTTCCGGATTGGAGATGTTTATACCGTCCTGCCTGCAAATGGCGACAGGAGCAAATGCCATAGCCATGCGATGATCTTCGTATGTCGCTACAACCGGCGCTTGTGCGGAATGGCTTTTTTGCCCATTCCACACAAGAACATTTCCGTCATATACGGTTATCGGATAACCGAATTTGCCTAATTCGATTTTAAGAGCTTCCAGCCGGTCTGTTTCTTTTATTTTAAGGCTTTGTAAGCCGTTGAACCGGAATGGTATGCCGAGCATGGCGCAAGTGACAACTGCCGTTTGCGCCATGTCGGGCATGGAAACAAAATCGAATGTCAACAGGGAATTTGTTTCCTTTTCTTTTTTCGTAAGCGTAACGCCCGATGACGTAAATGTTGTTTTCACACCAAGCCTGTCAAACAATGCCGCAACGGAAGCATCCCCTTGTAAACTGTCGGGCAACAATCCCGGTAATGAAATGCGGGCATCTTCATTTTTGCATAACGCAATCATCTCGTACCAGTATGAAGCGGCGCTCCAGTCCGGTTCTACCGCAAAATCTCCTGCGGCGGAGTACTGTTGCGGCGGAACGGTGAAAGTCTGTCCTTCTTCGAAAACGACAACGCCGAATATTTGCATAAGCCGTATAGTCAACTTTATATAGGGTACGGAAACGACATTCCCCATCAGGTGCAGGCTCAGGCCGTTGGTCATGAGCGGTGCAATCATAAGCAGAGCCGAGATGTATTGGGAACTGACGCCCCCGTCTAAATATACATGCCCTCCGGCAAGTGTCTGTCCTTTGATTTGCAATGGCGGAAAGCCTTCCTTTTCCATGTATTCAATCTCTGCCCCCGATAACTTTAATGCGTCAACTAAAAGTTTTATGGGGCGATTTTTCATTCTTTCCGTTCCGGATATCGTCCATGTTCCGCTTTTTACGGACAGATAGGCCGTAAGAAAACGCATTGCCGTTCCGGCTGCTCCGATGTCAATTTTACGGTTATCGCCATGAAGCGCTCTTCTCATCACGTTGGTATCATCGCATACCGAGATGTTCCGTATTTTATCTGGATGATCGCATAAGGAATTTAGTATTAGCACTCTGTTACTGATGCTTTTAGATGCCGGCAAATTTATTTTTTCGTTCAATATTTTCGGGGCTTTTATTAGATAATTCATAATTCCTTTTTTTTATGAGTATGCAAAAGTACAATTTTTTTGAGTTTTTTTTCGTGATTATAGTTTATCTGTAAAAGTTTTTTTTTAATTTTGCACGCGGTCATGTTGTTTTGACTTGTATACATTAATAAATAAAGTGATAAGAGTAAATATAAATAATTTTTAAAGTTAGCTGTTATGAACAAAAAAATCTTTTTGCCATTCCTTGCATTGGCTGCAATTTTAGTATTCTCGGCTTGTTCGGGAAAATTGACTCCGCTATCGGAGCAATACATTAAGGCTGAACCTCAGCCTCTTGAAGTGATAGGAGGTGAAGTTCCTGTTACTATTAACGCAACATTTCCTGCTAAGTGGTTTAATAAAAATGCGGTAGTTACCGTCACCCCGGTATTGCGTTATGCTACGGGTGAAACTTGGGGAACTTCTTACACGTTTCAGGGAGAAAAAGTGAAAGCCAATAATCAGGCTGTATCTTATGCTTCCGGCGGTAATGCGACGATGCGTTCGACGTTCGAATACAAACCGGCTATGAAAAAGTCGGAGTTGTATCTGACATTCGACGCTAAAATCAAAAACAAAACCGTGAAACTGCCGGATGTCAAAATCGCCGAAGGCGTGATTGCGACTTCTGCGTTGGCCGATGCTGCGACGGCAAATCCTGCTATCGGAGCCGACAAGTTTCAGCGTATCATAAAAGAAGCTTATGATGCGAACATCATGTTTTTGATACAACAAGCCGAGTTGCGTTCGAAAGAGCTTGGCAAAGGCGAGATTAAGGACTGGCAGGACCTTGTGCAAAATGCGAATGAAGCGCCAAATCAGAATGTGTCTGTTGAAATTTCGGCTTATGCATCTCCCGACGGCGGTCTGAAGTTAAATGACGCTTTGGCCGAACGTCGTGAAAGCAATACGACAAATTACCTGAATCGGGAACTTAAAAAACGCAAGATTGATGTTCCTGTAGACGCCCGTTATACCGCTCAGGACTGGGAAGGATTCCGCGATCTCGTATCAAAATCGAATCTGCAGGATAAAGACCTGGTTCTTCGCGTGCTGTCTATGTATAATGACCCGGAACAAAGGGAACGTGAAATTAAAAACATTTCTACTGTATTCAAATCGCTGGCTGATGAGATTCTTCCGCAACTGCGTCGTTCACGCCTGACCGCAAATATTGAAATCATCGGGAAATCCGACGATGAAATTGCCGCACTGGCAAAAGGCGATGCCGGAAGCCTTACGGTTGAAGAATTGTTGTATGCTGCTACGCTGACAGACAATGAAGCTGAAAAAGAAGCTATTTATACGAAAGCAAGCAATATCTATCCGGATGATTACCGTGCATGGAATAACATTGGTATGCAACGTTTCCGCGCAGGCGATTTTGACAAAGCAGAGCAGATGTTTAACAAAGCTAATTCTATTAAAAACAATAGTGAAGCGAATGTTAACTTAGGTCTTCTTGCTCTACTGAAAGGCGATAAGAGCAAAGCCCAGCAATTGTTAGGCAACGCATCGGATGTGCCCGAATTGGGCGAAGCGCTCGGTCTGCTTTATCTGGAACAGGGCGACTATGCGAAAGCCGTCAGTTCGTTTGCCGGAACAAAGAGCAATAATGCCGCTCTTGCACAGATTCTGACAAAAGATTACAGCACTGCAGCCCAGACGCTGAATAGCGTTAAAAATGCCAATGCCATAACCGATTATCTGAAGGCTGTTGTTGCTGCCCGTACGAACGATTCGAATGGAGTAGTAAATAACCTGAAAGCCGCGATTGACAAAGACCGTTCGATTGCTAAAGAAGCAGCCATTGATTTGGAATTTGCCAAATATGCAAACAATGCATCATTTACGGATTTAGTTAAATAATCCCTGTTGAAACGGTTTTAACCGTAACAAACGATACCGGGAGGCGGTTTTACTTGTTTCCAAAACAAGTATACCGTCTCTTGTTATTTGAATATCTGAAGAATCGAAGCTTCATGAATTGTTATGTATTAACACTGAGAGGTGTATTCTTCAATCGTTGATTATTATAAAAAGATATAATTGCCGGGAGCAAGTCGTGTTATCGCAATGAAAAACTCAAAATGTATAAAAATGAAAACGTCAGCCTTTGTTTTATTCGTTTTATTGTTAATAACGTTTCCGTCATGCAGAGACGAGAAAATTATTGTTTTGCCGGGTTCTGATCAGGAAACAGTATCAGACCTTGAGCAGGAAATTGATTCTCTGAAAGAAAATATCAGTAAGTTGCAAAGCGTGATTGCTCTGCAGGCTGCACACAGTTCACGGAAAAAAATAGTATCGGCTACAGAACAGATAATCGACGGAGCGAATTACCGGATAATCACATTCTCGGATCATACGGACGTTCGACTGCCGGCATCTGTCGTTGAATCGATTGTAATGGAAGATACCGGAGAATATAAAATAGAATTGT